>QIBA01000030.1:1761-251175 GCA_003225175.1 Acidobacteriota bacterium | reverse complement strand
GCTGTGCGTCCTTCTTGTTGTAGCCGGTGTAGGTCAGGTAATACGTGCTGCCGATCTGCAGTACACGCGGATCTTCGACCCCGCCATCTTTTTCATACTCGGTTGCCGGGATCAGGATAGGACGACGGCTGCTGGTGAAGTGGAGACTATCGGTACTGGAGGCATACCCAATGCGCGAAGTGCCGGCGGTATCCTGCTCTCGATAGAGGAGAACGGTCTTTCCATCGTTCCGGATAGCCGCCGGATTAAACGCGCCTGCGGAGGCAGGACCGGAAGAGGCAGGAGAAATTACCGGAGTCGGGCTGCTCCACTCAACGGTGATTTGAACGCGAGCATTCCTGGCGTTCTGATAAGGAACGATCAAGCTGCAGGCAAAACATGACGAGAGCAGAAGATTCCGTAGCATAAGGTGCCGAATAGGCGCGTTCGCCTACTATCGTCTGCCTGTAACCTGTCCCCCGTAACCTATCACCTGATTTATCCCTGAGGCTTCGATCCCTGAGCCGACTGAAGTTCCTCGGATTTTTTCAATTCCTGTTCCGCGTCCGCGGTGCGCCCAAGACCTCGATACGCTTCGCCCATCAAATGATGTGACATGTAGTTCGATGGGTCCATGCGTAATGCCTTCTGGAGATAGGTGGTAGCCGACGCGAAGTCCTTCTTTTTGATCAGGACCTTGCCCATGAGGATGTAAGGACCAGTAGCAGTGGCATCGAGAAGGATAGCGCGCTGCAACGCCCGTTCGGCGTCGTCGTAGCGGCCGAGACGTGAGTAGGAATCACCCAGACGGTCATACGTGCCCGCATAGGCAGGATTGAGCTTCTGTTCCAACTCGAATTCATCAATGGCCTTCTGAACATTGGACTTGTAGAGGTAAAACTCTCCGAGAAGATAATGAACCAGAGGTAATTTCGCATCCATCGCCGCCGCTTGTTGCGCGTTCTGCTCAGCTATCGGATCATATCCTTGCCGCAGCAGCATTCTCGCCAGAAATAAGTGTGCCGGAGCCGAGTCTTGTGCAACCCCGTACATCTGCGCGAAAGAACGGCGCGCTTCCTCGTAGTTCTGTGTGTGCATGTAGCAGAGACCGAGCACGTAATTGGCGTCAACGTTCGCAGGTCCAATCCAGGACTGCACTTGCTTGAGATACGGAATCGCTTCTGCTGGTCTCCCAAGCTGGAACAGGCTCAATCCGCGCAGTTGTGCGGCTTCACGGTCTTCGGGATCTTCCTCCATCGCTTTGGCGAATGCATTTACTGCCTGCACGAACTCACCTTTGCGAAAGTAGGCAATCCCGAGTTCGTGATTTACACCCTTCACTGCAGGTTGCGCAACCTGCAATTCGTGGAGGTTCTGTATCGCATCGTCCAATCTTCCCTGGTCGATGAGAGTTTTCGACTCATTGAGGATCAAGCTCACTAGGGGTTTGGACGTGGAACGATCCTGGGCGGACGCAGCAGTCGGAGTGCCTGGGCCCGACTGCGTGGATGACTGCACCGAATATGCCGGGGAGGCTACCAGGAAGCAGACGATGGCAATAAGCGAGCTCGAGATTTGTTCCATAGTATCCAGAATTCCTACCGGCAACTTACAAAAAGAAACAGGGGAGCGGAAATCCGCTCCCCTGTTATAGGAGATCAGCCTAAGCTCAGAACGATATTCTCAGTCCAAACTGCAACTGACGCATCTGCGTGAAGGGCTCGAGGCTGGTGATCTTTCCGGCATCGCTGCCTGTTGAGTCGATCGTCTTGTTGCCCGGAGTGTTGAGCACCGGATGATTGAAGACATTGAAGGCTTCCATGCGGAACTGAGCATTCACTCGTTCCGTAACGGGAACATTCTTCAAGACTGAAAAATCTGACGTGAAAGTTCGCGGACCGTAGAAAGTATTGCGTCCGATATTTCCGAACTGGCCAAGAGTCGGACGGCGGAAGGCCCCGCTCGTAGCCCCCGGAGTATTAAGCGGGGCAACTGGAGTAAAGAAGTTCACTTGATGAGTGACTGGATTAAGGTCACCAGCCCCCATAGAGAAGCTTCCAACTTGGTCCGGACGGCATGGACCGTTGTCGCGCTCGGCACCGCAGTTGTTGTATCCCGGCGTCCACGGCAGACCACTACCCCATGACGTGATGGTGTTCAGCTGCCAACCGCCAACCAGGTAATTCATTCCCTTCGATACGCCGCCGGCGAAAGTCTTGCCATGGCCGAACGGGAGTTCATACAGTGCGTTTACCAGGAACAAGTGATTCCGGTTGAAATCCTGACGCCCATACTCAACCTTGGGATCGATTGCGTAGTAGCCGTCGTTGTAGTTCTGGGCCCGCGACCAAGTGTAGTGTCCCAATACCTCCAATCCCTGACTGAAACGTTTCTCAACCTTGGCCTGCAACGCCTGGTAGTTATTGCTCGCGTTGTTGCCCAAGTAGGAGAAATCTACGTCGCAGCATGGAACCGCCGCGCCGGTTACAGGATCGCGCCCGGTGTATGCATTGTGGAACTTGCGTCGCTGATTGAAAGGCACGGTCGGGAATCCAACGATGGTGGCAGTGTTCGCGTTGTAAGACGGTCCGTTGCCCGCGAACACGTGGGTACCCTTGTTGGCTACGTAGGCAAGTTCAGCGCTGGTGTTGCCCGTAAGTTGACGCTGAACCGTGACGTTCCAAGCATCAAGTGTCGGTAGGCGCATATGGTCTGGCCGAATCTTGGGCGAGGTTTGATTGTCGAACGGAATCAAGCCGCTGGATGGAATCGCCGGGAACGGATAGGCAGGCGCTGTTTGAGCCGGCGATGCATTCGTACCCAGGCTGTAGACGACTCCTGCATCACCATTTGCTGAGGTGACCGACTGATTGACCAGCACCGGTAGGTTCTGCGTCACGGTATGCCCAAACAACGAACCGAAGACGCCGATATCGAAGCTGCGCCCGTAACCGGCGCGAACTACGGTCTTGGGCGTGATTTGATAAGCGACACCAAGGCGTGGTGCAAAGTTATTGAAGCTGTTGCCGATGTTACCGTTGCTGCCGTATTTGCCGAAGTCGGCGACGCGGTATGCACCATCTTCAAGTGTGGCGAACCCGCCGCCGCCTTTCAGATTTACGGTTTCTGGGAAGTAAATCTCCCAGCGCAGGCCGTAGCTTATGGTGAGTTTTTCGGAAAAACGCCAAGTATCCTCACCGTAGAAGAATGTTCTCTTCTGCCGCTCGCCTGGGTTGGTCGTCAACGATGGGTTGCGGACATAGCGACCAAAATTGGTCACATCGCCGATGAGGAACGTGGCGAATGACGATCCTCCCACGCCCGCATTCGAAGTTCTCCGAGCATTAAACGTAAGTTGACCTGTGCGGTTCGCGTCGCTCGGAACGCGCAAATTCTCTGCGTACCGGATGTCGCCACCGATTTTTATGCTGTGATTCCCCAGGAGCTTCGTCCAGTTGTTGACAAACTGGAATTGCTGCTCATTTTCTGTGAGTGGGCAATTGCAACGTGCGACACCAAGTCCAGCACCGATACCGCCGTCTCCTGTGTTGTAACCGAAGTATTCGGTGTCGCCTCCCTTCTTGAAGAAAAAGGCAGGCAAACCGTTCGTGAAGGAATCGCCACTGTTGTTCAATCCCAGCAGACCGAGGGTCGCGGCGGCATTGGGGTCTGAACCAGGCTTTTGAGTTTCGGGATTGTATTTGACATAACCGAATCGGAAGTCGGTTAAGAGCGTGGGGCTCAGTACATAATCAAACCCACTAGCGATGCTCTGATTGCGCGTATTCGCGCTTCCTGCAAGGCCGCCCTCGCCGAAACCATTTCCGCCGATGGCACCAAATACAGGGTTCCCGCTTAGCTTAAATTTCGCGTAGCTGTAACGGCCGAATAGATGGACGTTTTGTTTTAGCTGGTCATCGATTCGAATGTTAAAGGCGTCGTCATCATACGATCCGGAACCGGACCCCACGAAATTGTTCGTGATATTGGTTGCCGCACCTGCATTCGGAGCCGGTAGCGCCGCCAAAATCTTCAAAGCAGCCGGTGACAAGCGACTGTTTGGAATGATGTTGTTTGGAAACTGAGCGCCAGTAAGGGGATCGAAGATGTTTCCACTCACGGGGGCATAGTCGGCGAAGTTGCACCCGCTGCCAGAGGCACAGCTGTTTCTCAGCAGCGCCGTGGGCACCGAGGTTTGAATGGACCGACCCGTTGTTCTTCTGGTTCCCTGGTAGTCACCAAAGAAGAAAAGCTTGTCCTTAATAATTGGGCCGCCGATAGATCCGCCAAATTGTCCCCAACGGCTTACTGGAATCATCCGGCCAGTTACTTTGTCCGGCTGAAATTGTGTGAATGGATCGCGCGCCTGGTTCGCATCGCTTCGCCGGAATCCAAAAGCGCTACCATGAAAGTCGTTGCTGCCGGACTTCGTTTGCGCCGTTACCACACCGGCAACTGCTTTACCGAACTCCGCGTCGTAGTTCTGTGATGCGATCTTCGTCTCTGTCACCGACTCAAGCGTGGGATTGATGACAATGATCCCCAGAATCGGATCTTGGTTATCGGTGCCATCCAGTCCGAATGCCGTCCCGCTGAAGTGCTGACCGTTGACCTCGATTTGCTGGCTGCCTTGAGGATTTTCGGTCGCAGCGTGTGACCAACCAAGCTTCTGCGTGCCCGGGGTCAGCAGCTCGAACTGCGTGAAGTTCCGATTAAAGATCGGAAGGTCTTCAACCTGCTTTGTATCGAAGACGATCGCAACGTCGGCCCGGTCGGTCTTAAGCTGCGGCGCCTCGGCGGTTACCTGCACAGTCTCCGTCTGCGCTCCAGCCTTGAGCACTACATCGAACTTCGCCCCAGTGTCGGCGGATACATTCATGTTCCCCGACTTGGCGGTTTCAAAGCCTTGCGCTTCGACTTTAATTTGGTAAACGTCAGGAATAAGGTGCGTCGCACTGTAGTTTCCTGACTCATTTGTAGTGATGGAGTCGGATGTACCTTTGCGAACATCCGTCACTGTCACTTTGGCATTGGGAATCACAGCTCCCGTGGGATCTGTGACCGTTCCAAAGATCGAGCCATATACCGCCTGTCCGAAGCTCTGTCCTGGTAACAACAGCACAAAACTGCAAAGGAGGATAAGAAGGGAGGCAAATCTCGCACGGATCATTTTTTTTTGACCTCAACTTGCCCGGGAGGACCGAGTTAGTCGGAACCTCTCGAATCGAAAGAGCCCAGGATCTGGACTCGAAATCTAAGGTGTTCGCCCTCGATCAATGGAGACACGAGGACGTGACGCACTTTCGGCGCAGGCTTTTTTTTAACAGAGTAGCCCGTTGGGGGCGGAAGTTAGTCGAGGTTCATCGATGAAGTCAAGACCCTGGCAGTTTCGCCAGTGATTGATACGGTTACGTCGCGGTGTTTCTTGCTCTTGCAGTGTTTTTGCGCCCCTGTTACGCTTTGTTACTCAATTGATAAATGGCTTGTAACACTGTGGTCTTGACCGGAAAAGAACAGTATCTCGCCCAAATCGAGAAGATTGCCAACAGCAGTTTACTGCATGGTTCTGAATCCCTCTGCAAGTTGCTGCGCTATTTGGCCCGAAATGCGGTCGATCATCCCGGTGCTCACCCCAAGGAATACCAGATCGCTACCGAAGTCTTTGGGCGTTCATCCGACTTTGATCCCCAAATGGATTCAACAGTACGCGTTCAAGTTGGGCGGCTCCGCCAGAAGCTCCACGAATACTATTCATCTGAGGGCGCGGAAGATGCCATCCTGGTGGATCTTCCCAAGGGGTCATATGCACTTGGATTGCATCACCGTGGTCCGGCTCCTCTGCAGAAAGAGCTTGAGTCGCATGTCGTCGCTCCCGTGGCCGTTGTGGCGCCAAGTCCCCGCAACTGGGCGATAGCGGTCAGCGTTCTTTCTCTATTGTTGGCAGGCGCCGTGGCGGTAATCGTGGCCGAACGCATGACCAGCAACAAGGGCGCAGCAGCGGAGGCATCGGAGAACTATTCGTCTCCGGCTCTGCGTGTCTTTTGGAAAGCCTTCCTCGGGGCGCCTCAGGAGCCGTGGGTGGTTTTCAGCAATGCGTCATTTGTGGGTCGGCCGGAAACTGGGATGAGGTATTTGGATCCGGCTCGGGACACACAGCCCAAAATTCTCGATCACTACACGGGGGTGGGAGAGGTATTGGCTGTCCACGAGCTCGACCAAGTGTTTGCGACTTTACATCGGCAGCTCCGTGTGAAGCGCGGCAGTTTACTTTCACTGGATGACGTAAAAAATAACAATCTGATCTTTGTGGGCTCGCCCGCGGAAAACCTCACGCTGCGCGATATTCCCGGAACCAGTGAATTTGTGTTTCGCAGACTCACAGACGGACCGCGCAAGGGCGACCTGGCGATCGCAAGCGTTCATCCGCAGCCTGGGGAACCCAAGCAGTTCCTCGGCACCCCGAACAACTTGCAGCTCACAGATGACTACTCGGTCATCGCGCTCGTAAAAGGACTAAATCCGGCGCGTTCAGTGCTGATTCTGGCAGGTACAACCACGCTGGGAACCCAGGCCGCTGTGGAATATGTCTGCCGCCAAAGCTTCGTCGAGCAATTGCTGCTTCGCTTATCGGTATCGCCAACCGGCGAACTAGAGCCGTTTGAGGCGGTCCTGCACGTCAGAGTCACGCGCGGCGTGCCAATGGAAACCGAAGTAGTTGCTCTGCGAAAAGATCTGCTCCGATAATTCCTGATGGCGGAAAAACGTCGTCAAAGCGGCACGAGGTTCCCTGATCATTCCCTGTTATTTTTTTGAATCCCGCGCTAAACAGCAGCAAGTGCTTTGGTGATAGTGGCTTGGAAAGAAATCCACAGAATTCCCTGTTAATTCCCTGGTTTTGAACGAAATTTGCATATTTTGGGCAGAATTCGACGATTCCGAGATCGGATTCCGAAACTCCCCTGCTTTTTTCCCTGTTTCTTTGCTTTTGGGCACTGGATTTTCTCCGCAACAGCAGCCCGCAATGGTCGTTTGAAGGCACGCCAGCAAGTCTTGGTTAATGTGCTGAAGATTTTTTCTGCAGCCGCCGGAAAGTTTCGAGTTCCTTGGTAGCCCGATCCCTGTCGCCTTTGCGCTCCAAAGCGGTTGCTAGCTGCTGATGGGCAGGAGCATAAGAAGAATCTGCCTTAATCGCAGACTCGAATTGCAAAATCGCGCCGTCAAGATCGCCGGCATTCATTAGCTTGGTTCCCGAGTTAGTGGCGAAGGTTGCGGTCTGGAGGGTCATTTTCTCTTGAATGAGTTCCGCGCCGAGTTTGCGCTCCGCGGCAGCCGCTTGCGCGTCTCCTTGCCGACTTAGCACCGCCGCCAGCGTAGTGTGCGCCCCAGCAAAATCAGGCTGAAGTTCGATGGCTTTGCGCAGCGCACTCGCTGCCTTGGGCAGGTCACCTGCCTGCTTATAAACCGTCCCTAAGGTGTAGTACGCCTCAGCATAGTCAGGCTTCAGGCGGATGACCTCATTCAGTTCTTTGGCGGATTCCTCGAACTTGCCACTCTGCCAGAGGGTCACTCCGATGGTGTAATGAGGATCAGGAAGGCTGGGATCTAACGCAATCGTTTTACGCAGCTCCTCAAGCGCTGCGGGAATGTCGTCTTTCAGCTTGTAGGCCAGTCCCAGGTTGTAATGAAGTTCGGCATTACCGGGAGCAATAGTTAGTCCCTCTCGGTATTGCCGAATGGCTTCGTCGAAGTCCGCTTTTTCCAGATAAGCTGCCCCAAGATTGTTTCTGAAGCTGCTGTCGCGTGGTGCGAGCGCAAGGGCCTGCTGAAACTTCTGGATTGCGTTATCGACGTCTCCGGTTTGCAACAAAGCCAATCCAAGGTTGTTGTGCGCCTCGGCATCCTCGGGCTGCATGGCGATAACTGCGCGGAACGATGCAATCGCTGACGCAGTGTCTCCGGCTCTTTGAGCCAGCAATCCAAGGCGCATTCGCGCTACTGCCAGATTTGGACTCAACCTGGATGCAGCTTCGTATTCTCGGAGCGCTCCCGCCGAATCGTGTTCCGCTTCCAAAATCGCGCCCAGGTAAAAGTGCGCGCGGCCGTCTTCGGGATTGACCTGCAGAGCCTGTGTCAGAAGCTCCTTTTGCTGAGCCAGCAACGAACCCAGCGCATCGTGCAGCTCTGGGTGCTTCGGTGCGAGATCGACGGCTCTCCTCATCTCACTCTGAGCTTCTTGATCATCGCCATGCGCACTGAGTACACGTGCAAGCGCCTCATGCGCTTCCGACTGCTGTGGGGCCAGCCGCACGCCGGTTCTCAGCTCTGTGATGGCATTTTCGCGGTCGCCACTCAACGAGAGCGCTTGTCCCAGGTACACATGACCGATTGCAAGGCTCGGCTTCAAGCGAGTCACAGTCCTGAAGTGAGGAATGGCAGCAGCAACCTCTCCTTGCTGAAGCAATACCTGTGCAAGGGCATTCTGGGCGTCGCTGTCGCGCGGATTCAATTTCACAACCGCCTCAAATGAAGCGCGAGCAGATTTGAGGTCACCCGACTGCCAGGCAGCCAAGCCGGACTGATAGTGGCTCTGGCGAGAAGGAACGCTAGCTGCAGTTTGTGCGGCAAGTGTTGAAGGTAAGGCTAGTGCGCAGGCGAAAGGCAGAAGAACTCTGCAATAACGGAAGAATGCGCTGGAGACCGACACAGAGTTTAGAGAATAGTTGTTACTTTATCACCACCGACGGCGCACGGTAGAGACGCAGCATGCTGCGTCTCTACAAGGATACGCGGATTACCCGTGCAGCATGTGTTGACGTAATCGCGGCTAAAATGGCTCTCGAATGTTCATCCGCAGTCGAACCAGAGGTTTGCTTCTACTCCTCTTATCGTTAGCTTCAGCCTTGGCGCAATCGCCCAAGGCGCCCGTGGCTGACTTTCAGGACGTTGCCGAGAAAGCGGGCCTGAAATTCGAAATCGTCTCCGGCGATAAAGAAAGCAAGAAATACATCGTCGAAACTACCGGCACCGGCGTCGCAATTTTTGATTACGACAATGACGGCTGGCCCGACATCTTCATCGTGAATGGAACTACCGTGGCACAGACTCCCAACGGTTCCGGACCTACGAATCACTTGTTCCACAACAATCACGACGGCACTTTTGCTGATGTCACCGAAAAAGCCGGCCTTCGATCGTCTGGCTGGGGGCAAGGCGTCTGCGCAGGCGATTACGACAATGATGGGTTCGACGATCTGTACGTGACCTATTACGGCAAGAACCGGCTCTATCACAATCAGGGAAATGGCACATTCAAAGAATTGGCTGAAGCTGCCGGTGTCGCCGGCACGGGCAAAGAGTGGGGCACAGGGTGCTCATTTGTTGATTATGATCGCGACGGTCTTCTCGACATCGTCGTCGCCAACTACGTCGATTTTGATCTGGCCACCACGCCTGCTCCGGGCCAGGGTACATCCTGCATGTGGAAGGGCGTTCCAGTGATGTGTGGTCCGCGTGGGCTGAAGAGCGCGCCAAATGTTTTGTATCACAACCTCGGCCGCGGCAAGTTTGAAGACGTAAGCAAGAAAGCAGGCATCGACAAGACCTCAGGCCATTACGCTTTCAGCGTCTCGACTCTGGACTTTGACAACGATGGTTGGCCCGATATTTACATCGCGTGCGATAGCACACCCAGCATTCTCTATCGGAACAATCACGACGGCACCTTCACTGATGTCGCGGTGGTCGCAGGCGCCGCCTTCAACGAAGACGGACGCGAACAAGCCGGCATGGGATCTACGATCGGCGACTTCGACGGCGATGGCAAGCTCGACATTTTTAAGACTAATTTCTCTGACGATAGCTCCACGCTGTATCGCAACAACGGCGACGGCACCTTCACAGACGCTACGTACTCCTCCGGCCTGGGTCTGCATACTCAGTATCTGGGATGGGGGACGATGTTCATCGACTTCGATAACGATGGCTGGCCCGACCTGCTCCTGGTGAATGGCCACGTATATCCAGAGGTCGATAAATATAAGCTTGGCTCGGATTACCAGGAGCCGCGCATCCTATATCGCAATACGGGGAAGGGAACTTTTGAAGACGTCTCGAGTGCCTCGGGACCAGCGATCCTGCGCAAAGCGTCGGGCCGCGGGCTCGCAATTAGCGATTTGTGGAACAACGGAAAGATCGCAGCGGTCATTACCAATATGGGAGAGGCTCCGAGTCTGTTGGTTAACCAGATGAACTATCCCAACCATTGGATGGGGATTAAGACAATCGGAACAAAGTCAAACCGCGACGGCATCGGTGCGCGCATCACCATGAAGGCAAATGGCAGAGTTTTCGTGGACGAGGTACGCAGCGGCTCGAGCTACAGCTCATCGAATGATATGCGAGTTCATTTTGGATTAGGAGCAGCGACGAAAGTCGAGTCACTCGAGGTACGCTGGCCAAGCGGACTCATGGAAAGCTTCGATCCAAAAGTGGATGCTATCAATACCGTAAGAGAAGGATTTGGGAGGCCAGTCATGACTAGCAAAGCGGCGGTTGCAATCGCAAACTAGCAAGCTGCTGTCACTTCTTTTTGAAGACATCTGCTTTCACGATGCCTTGGCCCTCTTTTAAGTGGATCACTCGGTCGACGTCCAAGTCCTTCAGCTCATCCAGCTGCCCGCTAGGCCAGCGTACCTGCAACAAGTCAACTTTCGCTGCTTTGCCCAGTCCAAAATGCACGCGCAGATCGTTTTGAGAGAAGTAGCTGCCGCCGCTGCGAACTTCGTCGACCTGCTCGATTGGCTTCTCGACACCCGGAATGCGTGCTACACATTTGATACGCGCGCCAATCCCACTTCGGTTCGACTTCGTGCCAATCGTCCGCACTTTGATCCAATGATTGCCTGTGCTGGAATCGCAGCGAATAAGCTGGGGAAGATTGTTCACGCAGTTCACAACGATGTCGATGTCTCCATCGTTGTCGAAATCGCCGAAGGCGGCGCCCCTGGCCGGAGCCGGCGTAGAGATCCCAGGACCGGCTTGCATCGAGACATCGTCAAAGTGGCCGTTGCGCAGATTGCGATAAAGGAGTTTGCGCTGTGCATACGCTGCTTCAGTGCGGAGCTGTTCCACTTCGGGATAAACATGCCCGTTACAGACCAGGATATCGAGCCATCCATCATTATCCATATCGAAGAAGCCGCAGCCCCAGCCCAGGTATTTTGTATTAAGGCCTAAGCCGGCTTGGAAAGTCGTGTCATCGAAGTTGTCATTGCCAAGATTTCGGTAAAGTGAGTGCGTGTCGCCCGCGAAGTTCGTCTTGACGATGTCGAGATGGCCGTCGTGGTCGTAGTCCCCGGCAGCGACTCCCATACCGGCTTGAGGCTTACCATCGGGACTCAGGGCAGCTCCAGCGGCAACAGCGATATCTTCGAAACACCCGTTCTTCAGGTTATGGAACAAGGCGCTGGCGGTGGAATCGTTTGCCACGTAGATGTCGGGCCAACCATCTTCGTCGAAGTCGGCGGTGAGCACTCCAAGCCCGTAGGTGCTGGCAGTCTTTGTGATCCCCGACCGTTCGGAAACATCGGTGAAAGTTCCGTCACCGTTGTTGTGATACAGAATATCTTTGCCGCCATTCAGCCCAGGCGGACCGCAGGCAACCATTACGCCTTTATAAAGACATGGTCCCGATTCAGGAACAGGTGCCGTTTTTAGATCAAGATCGATGTAGTTGGCAACAAAGAGATCAAGATATCCATCGTGATCGTAGTCCACGAACGCGCAGCCAGTGCTCCAGTGTGTCGCTTTTTGCGTAAGTCCCGCTTTTGCGGTTACATCACTGAAAGTGCCGTCACCGTTATTGTGATAAAGGGCATTCTGCCCGTAATAACTGATGAAGAGATCTTCGAATCCATCATTGTCGTAATCACCAACACAAACCCCCTGTCCCCAACCGGAGCGCGCGAGACCTGCTCTGATCGTGACATCGGTAAACGTGCCGTCGCGATTGTTCTTAAACAGATGGCAGGTTGGCTCTTCCCCTTTGGGAAATCCTTCGAGACGCCAGCCATTCACGAGGAAGATGTCGAGCCATCCATCGTTGTCGTAGTCGTAAAATGCGACTCCGCAGCCGGTTGTCTCGAGAAGGTATTTGTTCTTCTTCATTCCACCGAAAATGGTCTTGGCGTTCAGACCTGCTTGGCGAGCAACATCGATGAACGTAATACCGAGCGGATTCAATGCTTCTCTCGCTGGCCCTGCTTGCGAGTTTGACATTCCTTGCGCGGGTACATTTTGGCCACGCAATCCGAGGCTGCCGAAGATCTGCTCGAAGCTCAAAACAAGCGCAGTGCGGCTGAGCGACTTCAAAAAGTTACGACGATCGAACTGCAATGGATGCCTTTGAACATGTTAGGATTCTGCCGCTTTTCGAATCATTTAAGCATGGCGCCGGGCTCCTGAAGAAACCGATCGCAAGGCATGAAATCGATGCGGTCACATGGACTCAGCCACAGATTACAGGTACAAATCGCTAAATGTTCGCCAGCCAACTGCACAGCACCTTGAAAATCCGTGCAATCCGCGTCGTTTGTGCCATGTTTTGCTGTTGCTGTTTGATTCTGCCCGCCTGCGCTCAGAGTAACGATACGGTTCAAATCGGCACACGCGAACTATCACGCCCTGCACGACCATGGGAATTCCTTGATGCCGTAGGAAAGCGCGCAGGGCTGCTCGGCAATGAGAGCGGGCGTTTCGAAGCCTGGGTTTACCCGCTGAAGCTCTTTCGCGATTTTGATCTGGCATTCGTTCTTCGCAATCGCCGTATTCCCGCCGCATCTCTCGTTCGCACAGTCACCATGCGTCCCGAAGGCCCTACGCTCATCTTTGCGTCAGACGCATTCAACGTTAGCGAGACCTGGCTGGTGCCGCCCGACGAAAATGGCGCCATCATTCGCTTCGAGATCAGCACGTGGGAGCCTGTCGCCCTCGAAGTATCGTTTAATCGCGACTTTCAGCTCATGTGGCCTGCCGGCCTTGGCGGCACGTACATGGTCTGGAACCCCGAGCTCCATGCGTTCACGTTAGGCGAGGAAGGCCGAAAATTCGCCGGAATAGTCGGATCTCCATCCGCCATCTCAGCAGAACCGGAGTTCTTCTCCAATAGCATCTCGAGCATGCGGAGCGCGTTTCAGCTCGATGAAGTCACCAAAGGCTCAGCTGTGAAGTACATTTTTATTGCAGGTTCGACTGCCGGACCTGAGGATGCAAGAAAAACTTACGAACGACTAGCGGGAAATCCCGATGAGTTCTTCTCGTCTGCTCGGAAGTACTACGAAGATTATCTCTCCCGAACGCTCTCCCTGGAGTTGCCCGATCCCAAGCTTCAGGCCGCGTATGATTGGTCGCGCATTAGCACGATTCAAGGCCTCGTAGCTAATCCGTTTTTGGGAAGCGGTCTTGTGGCTGGATATCGCGATTCCGGAGAGTCAGCGCGGCCAGGGTTCGCTTGGTTTTTCGGCCGAGATTCTCTATGGACAGATCTCGCGCTCGACTCCATCGGCGATTTCACTACGGTGAGAACGGCGCTCGAGTTCATCGCGAAATTCCAGCGGCAGGATGGGAAAGTCGAGCATGAGATCTCTCAGACAGCAAATCTCGTCGACTGGTGGAATGGATTTCCGTACGGATTTGCCTCGGCAGATGCGACTCCACTGTTTATTATTGCCATAAATGATTACGTTACGTCGTCCGGAGACACAGCTTTTGCACGTGATCGCTGGGACAACGCGTGGCGAGCTTACCAATTTTTGAAATCCACGTACGACGCAAACGGATTGCCACGCAATTTTGGCATCGGACACGGTTGGATCGAGGGCGGACCGCTGCTTCCAGTAGAGACGGAGTCTTACCAGAGCGGACTGGCTGCCGCTGCACTGCAGTCCTTGGCCTCGCTTGCCAGGGCAGCTGAAAAGCAGACGGAAGCCGAAGCGCTAACGCATGAATTCGCGACGCAACGCACCAAAGCAAACGACGCATTCTGGGACGCGGGTAATCACACCCTCGTCTTTGCCCTCGATAAGGACAATAAACAGGTACGTACGCCGACGGTTCTGAGCACCGCCCCGATGTGGTTCGATATCTTCAGCGCGCAACGGGCAAATAGCACGATCGACCATCTCGCTGACTGGGATCACTCTGCCGATTGGGGAATGCGAATCATCTCTGAGCAGCATCCTCTTTACGCACCCACGGGATACCATTTCGGCTCGGTCTGGCCCCTCTTCACAGGATGGGCTTCGGTCGCAGAGTATCGCAATCACCGACGCTTGGAAGCGTATGCCAATTTGCGCGCGAATTCTCTGCTCTCCTTAGATGGCCCGCTGGGACGTGTGACGGAGGTTCTCTCCGGCAGCTACTACGAAGGCCTCGGCACTGCATCACCGCACCAGATCTGGTCCTCAGCTATGGTGATCAGCCCAATCGTGCGCGGAATGTTGGGATTGAGCGACGATGAAACCCGTAAGTCTGTACGCTTCGCTCCTCATTTCCCACCCGGTTGGGACCGAGTTAGCCTCCAGCAGGTCCCGTCTTGTGGCGGTCAATCGGAGATCCTGTATGTAAGGGGCGAGGATAGCGTTCACCTTGAAGTGAAGGCTGCTGGTAACGGCGATTGCACATTGCAGTTCGCTCCCTCGTTTAGTAAGTATGCCCGCCTGCGGGGAGTTACGTGGAACGGCAAAGCCGTGAAATATACAGTTGAGGCAAATTCTAACGATCAGCACACAGTGGTCTCCGTTCCCTTTTCGACAGGAGAAATAGTTGTGCGAGTAGAGAATGATTTTGGCCTGCAATACGATCAGGAGCTTCCGGCTCTCGGATCGGCCAACGTCAATTTGAAAATATCGCGAGAACACTGGAGTACAGACAACCGCGAATTGAAAGTGCGAGTGGCCGGCGTGGGGGGCGAACGATATGAGCTTCGCGCGTACGGTGCCAAAGTGGCTTCGGTAAATGGTGCAGAGCTGAAACAGGTGAGTAACAGAGTACAAACGATAGAGATCACATTTCCGTCTGCTGCTAGCCCAGGAAAGTACGTCGAGCGCGAGATCACGATTCACTTCTAGTTTAGGAAAATGGCAAAATGAGTCTCTCCTTTTAGCGGCAAAGTACTTGACACGGTCATCTTCGCTGAAGCATGCTCCTTACCATGCAGCAATGCCGAAATCCGCACAGGCGTAGGTACGTCTCGACTCAAGCGAGAACACCAGAGATGACGCCGCACTCCGCGGATGCCCTTGACCAGCTTCAGTTCATTCGCCACACGATGGAAAGCGCGACCTCCTTCACAGCCGTTCCCGGTTGGGGAACTGTTGCCCTCGGCTTGACTGCGATCGCCGCAGCGATTGTGGCTCGTACTCTCGACTCTCGCGAGACGTGGGTATTGCTATGGCTTGGTGAGGCTGTGCTGGCCGGACTCATCTCAGTCGTGGCGATGGTGAAAAAGACCGGAAGTCTGGCGAAGCTCGCCAATTCAATACCTGCCCGCAAGTGCGCGCTAAGCCTCGTGCCGCCGCTGGCCGCGGGCGGGGTATTGACGTTGATCATGATGGAGCAGCACTTGTACGCAGCGCTTCCCGGAATGTGGCTGATGCTCTATGGTGTGGCCGTAATTACAGGGGGCGCGTTTTCAGTACGGGTCGTTCCGGTAATGGGAATTTGCTTTGCGGTGTTTGGAACGATTGCGCTCGCTCTTCCCGCAAGCTGGGCAAATGGAATCATGGCCGCCGGATTTGGCGGCTTGCATGTGCTCTTCGGGTTGCTCATCGCCCGGAGACACGGAGGTTAGTGAGGTTGCGTCAAGCGAAGTTGAAGTCCAAATCTACTGTTCACGAGAATGTCCGCTCCACAGCGCGGGCGGTCCCGCCTCATAAAGAGGCATCCGCGTCCGAGCTCGATCCCGTCATTCATGAGCGCATGCGCCTTGGGATCATCAGCGCTCTTGCTGTTCGAGAGGCGCTTACCTTTTCGGAGCTGAAGCGGCTGTTGGATGCTACCGACGGCAATCTGAGCGTCCATGCTCGCAAGCTGGAGGACGCCAACTACGTAGTCTGCACCAAGAGTTTTGCAGGCCGTGTGCCGCGCACCGAGTACCGGATTACCTCAGCAGGGCGCAAGGCTTTGGAGCAATATCTCGACCACATGGAGCAGATCATCCAGCAAACCCGCGGCAACTGAATCAATCCGCGTAATTCTTCCAACGTAGCCGTGCAGAAGTTGCCGGATGTGAATCCGCTTCTTCTCGATTATCATTTGTTCGACTCGCGAGCTGTTCCCCACATGAGCGATCGCCGCAAAACCAAAACTACGCCTGACCTCGAGAGGCGCAAGCGCAATCGACGCGCTTTTGTGCGATGGCCGTTTGATTTTGATGTTCGTCTGGCCTGGGGAAGGCAATCTGTTCTGTGTCGCGGATACGAAATCGCTGAAGGTGGACTTTCAGTAGTTTGCGAAATCCCACTTCCCCCCGACACCGAAATCGATATTGAGTATCGACTGCAGCCCATAGCGAATGCCGTGACAGTCAAAGGCAAAGTTCGATATGTTCAAGGTCCGCACGTCGGGCTCGAGTTCCTCAACTTAGGGTTGAAGGACCGGCTGGCAATCGTCCAGCACTGCGAGAAGCTGGATCCGGTATAGGTTTGGTCCATCTCTCCGGGCATCTCACTCCAGCAGCTCCTTAAAGCAGCATCAAGAACTTCCATACCCTGCAAACACGGCAGCGCCGTTACACATCCAACCGATTTAGTTCTATAAGTCGGTCATTGCGACATGCAGGAGGGCGAAATGGCAGATCCCCTACGGAAGGATGCTTTTCGATCAGTAACTATCGCTGAAGAATTGGATGAGACCCGCGGCAGAGTTTCTCGAACGGATTTGAACATGGACATGGCTAGTCCCGACCGCCAACTGCCGGAGGCGGGGAACCCTCGTCTGAATCGGGCTGCCGAACAGGTAGGCGGAGCTGTAGGACGTGTGGTGTCGCAAGCGCGCCGCGTTCCTGATTCGGCCTGGGAAAAACTCCACCTCGTCCGAGATCGGGCAGAGCAAGCGAAAGACGCCGTCTCTAATCGTATCTCCAGTTCGGCGTCTTCGTTGGCCGATACAGCTGAGCAGCGAGCCCGCAGCTTGGTTGGGACAACTCAGGAGAAAGCTCGCGATTTGATGGATCGTGTGGAGGAACGCGGACGGGTCGCATTTGACGAAGTTGACCAACTCAGCCGTAGGGCTGCTGAGCGGGCCAGCGAGATCAAGGATCGAATTGAAGAACAATCGCGCGAGTTGCGGTTGCAAGCACGCCTCCGCGCGGAGCAGATGCGTAGGCGAGCACAGCGCCTCGTTCACGAGCATCCTCTGGAGGTGCTGGGCGGCATTGCCGGAGCAGCTCTTCTGGCTGGTGTTTCACTAAGGATTGTGAGGGCACACAATGCACGTCGTCACTGAAAACAACAAATCTATCGGGCAAGTTGTGAGCGAACTGAAAAACGATGCTCGCGATTTTGTCTCCACGCGCCTACAAATCTTGACGCAGGAAATGAATGACAAGCTGAAGGTTTGGAAAGCCGCAATTCCCATTTTGGTGGTTGGGGCCCTGCTTGGCGGAATGGCGCTTATAGTTCTGACCTTTGCTGTTGTCGCGTTTCTCGCGGGCATCTTCCTGCCGAGTCCCTATGCCTGGTGCTATGGAGCGCTGATTGTGACCGCGTTTTACATGATTTGCGCTTTCGGACTCTTCTATCTTGGCAAGCGTGAATTGACACAGACGGGAATTGCGCCGACGCGTACCCTTCGCGTGCTCAAGCAGGACCAGATCTGGATTCAGAATGAAGCGAGGTCACAGGTATGACGCAGGCGACTTTTCCCACCGAAATTCTCGAGCAGCACGCAGCAGAACAGAGACGAGCGCTCCATAATGACGTTCAACATCTCCGCTCAGTGGTTCGCTCTGAGGTTCGAGAGCGTACCGATGTGAAGCGAGTAGTACGAAGGCACTTTGCTGTGGTTGCGGCTGCCACTGCAGTTCTGGCCTTGTCATTTGGATACGGCTTCACCGGAATCTTTACGCGCGAGTAGAGCGATCGCTTTGGTTGAAGAGAGCCGCACTCTGCTGCGGCTCTGGTTCCCTTTGCAGGTTCCTCACCTCATACTCGTGCATCTTTTCCACATCAGCAGCTCTCGAATTTTCCCAACGCTACTCTGACTTTTGACAATCTAAATCCGTATGCAGTTGAGACGCCACTCCAAAGCAATTTTCACTGTGCTCGACACCGCAATTGGAACTCTGCTCTGCGCTTCCGTCGCTCTCATCCTTGCATTGCTCTTTAATCAAACTCGGATGGAAGTAACTCTTCCCATCATTTGTCTCGCGGTGGTCGTATCCGTTGCAGCACGCTTCGGTGTAGCCACTGGAGTGCTGGGCAGTGTCGTATCAGCGCTGCTGCTGGCCTACTTCGTTTATGCTCCGCAACATTCGCTACGGATCGTCAACCATGATGCACGTGCGAATCTCTCCTGGTTGTTGCTGGGCGGAATATCGCTGAGCTTCCTCTTCACTCCCCGTCGTGACGAACCGACGAAGGAGCACCAACGGAATCCAATAGCCAAAGAGTAGGCCGCTCTGCGCGATTGCTTGCCGCACACCGGGTTAACGACGCCCGTTCTCGAGCGAGCCCTGCAGCTCTGCTTCGAGAAATTTGAAGGCAGGAATCGGAGTGCAGCGAATAGGAACACTGCCTACACTCACATGGCACTCGACAAGAGCGTTCATTCGCAGGAGGATATATGAGCAACGCGTCTGTGATCCCGATCGATTCATTGAGTGAAAGAAGTGCAAGGATTCCGTCCCTCGATTGGGTACGAATCTCTCGGGAACTGGATGCTTACGGCAATGCTGTACTCGGCCGTCTGCTCTCTCCTGAAGAGTGCCTAGAGATTGCGGCTCTGTATTCGAAGGACGATCTATTTCGCAGCAAAGTCGTGATGTCGCGCCATGGCTTTGGGCAAGGTGAATACAAGTACTTCAAGTATCCTCTGCCCGAATTGCTTGCGGAGGTACGCACAACGATGTATCCGCATCTGGCTCCAATCGCGAATCGATGGAATCAGGCGTTGGGCATCCACGTAAATTTCCCGGAAAGGCACGCCGACTTCATCAGGCGCTGTCACGGGGCGGGACAAGAGAAACCAACTCCGCTGCTGCTGCAATACGGACCCGAGGACTACAACTGCCTGCATCAGGATCTCTATGGGGAGCATGTCTTTCCGCTTCAGCTCGCCATTCTTCTGTCCAAACCAGGACGAGACTTCGAAGGCGGCGAGTTCGTCATGACTGAGCAGCGTCCTCGCATGCAGTCTAGAGCGCAAGTAGTGCCTCTGCATCAGGGAGACGGGGTGCTGTTCGCGGTACATAATCGTCCAGTGCAGGGCACGCGGGGAGTCTATCGCGTCAACCTTCGACACGGAGTGAGCCGCGTCCGCTCCGGTCAGCGGCACACATTGGGAATCATCTTTCACGATGCCAAGTAAGCGCCAGCGCAGCAGCGGAAATCTCTTCGAGGATGCTATCGAGGAACCACGAACTGAGCCGCTGGCGACCGGCGCAACGGTTCTCCGTGGCTTTGCATTACAGCACGAAATGGCAGTCCTCTCAGCAATTCGTGAGGTGGTTGCGAAGGCTCCATTTCGGCAAATGATTACGCCCGGTGGTTATCGCATGTCGGTAGCCATGTCGAACTGCGGATCACTGGGCTGGGTCACAGACCGAAGCGGCTATCGCTATGACAGTCAGGATCCGATGAGCGGCTTGCCTTGGCCGCCGATACCGATGCCACTCTTCAGACTCGCAAGTAATGCCGCGACTGAAGCCGGATTCCCAAATTTCGTACCTGACGCCTGTCTGATCAATCGCTATGAAACCGGCGCACGCCTCTCGCTCCATCAGGACAAAGACGAGAAGGATTTCAGTCAGCCCATTGTCTCAGTGTCGCTCGGAGTTCCGGCGGTGTTTCTGTTTGGCGGCCTGAAGCGCAACGACAAAACCGTTCGAGTGAGACTCACGCATGGTGACGTTGTGGTCTGGGGTGGTCCGGCACGGCTTCGCTATCACGGAGTTCAGCCTCTGAAGGAAGATCACCATCCACTCGTCGGCGATCTCCGTGTCAATCTGACCTTCCGCAAGGCTGGATGATCAGGTGCAACAACAAGGCGCAAATAACAGGCATTTTGAAATGCAAACTAAATGTTGTTGAATTTGTCCCAAATCCTGAAAATTCCTCGGACCTCAGGGAATTCTTTGCACCTTCAGCCGAGCACTTCGGGCGCGAAGATGTAGACTTCGAGAAACTTTGCAAATTGCAGCGTTGGCCTCTCACGTGGAAAATCCAACCCAAGCGATTCGGTCATCGTATTCACGTCGAACTCTGCCTCAGCCGACTGCAGAGGCCAGGGAAGATGATGAATCTGGATGCGCTGAACCTTCCGTTTTCGCGTGGTGTAAAGGCAATAGCGCTCGGTAACGAATCGCTCTAGATCGCTTTTCTCAGCTGATACATCCCCAGTAGCCCCATAGTGGCCGACCAACTTCGCCTTTGTCGTTTGTCGTCTTGTGCTCCGGTATTGCACCTGGTCAACAGCGAAAACTTTGACATTCATGTCTGCCCAAAAATAAGGAAGTCCCGCTCCTGCTCTTGCTCCTAGTACTGCAAGTAGACTTCCAGCATCGAGGCTGAAGAAGTAGACACCAGGCTTGTCAGGCTCCTGCGGAGCTCGCACGTAGGTTCGCACATTGAGTTCAGGAAATGTGGTCGCCGTCGGAACGTAAGGCAGTGCGCGAAATCGCACATGGCTCATCCAGAAGGGAATTACGCCTATCCAAGCCTTGCCGTCGAAGGTGTCCAGATCCAACTCACGAGGAACCAGCGGGCGAACTTGTTCGGCTGGAAGGGCCCAGTGCGCAAAGAGCAAGTCATGCCAGCGCTGATACATGACCCAAGGAGCCTCAGGCAGCGGCCATGGCCGATGGGCAGTTTCCCTCAGAATTTCGTGATTTGGTGATTTCGTCATTTCCTGGTCTGCGCGCATGCGGATCAGCAATCACGAAATCACAAAATCGCTAAATCACAAAATCGCGAATCCTCGAAATGCATAGGCGCAGTTTGGCTTCTGTGCGCTATGCTGACTGCCTGATGTCTCATCCCAACGGAACTAAACCGGCCTGTAATCCGGAAGGGTCAACACAGCAGCTTTCTATTCCGTCGACGGAAGTGTTTGCCGTTCACGGTGTCGAACCCGAAGTGCAGGCTTACGCAATGGCCAAGTACTCACGCTCTGCACTCTCGATGAAGGAGTCACTGAGGGAGATCAGCGAGCAGAAGGCCGAGCAGTTCCTCAACACCTTCTACTTTCAGTACGGACATCGCTCGATCGCCGATTTGGCACACATCCCGATGGCCATCGAAAGGCTCTCGATTCTAGCTGCGATCACACTTGTGGATGAGCAGCGTTGGGACGGCCAAGAACGCTCGACGCGATACCAGAACTTCAAGAAGAGCGGCTTTTACATTCCGGAATTCACCAGCTCCGCGGATCGTGACCAATACCTTAAGACCGTAAAGTTTCTATTCGCCGAATACGAAGCGATCTCCGATGAAATGGCGCGTTATCTCGCTACACAGATTGCAAAACCTGCCGAGATGACGCAGGAAGCTTACCAGCGCATCTTGCGCGCGCGTGCCTTCGACATCTCTCGCTATCTGCTGCCGTTAGCGACGAATACCTCGCTTGGCCAAATTGTGAATGCACGGACACTGGAAACCCAGATCTCGCGCTTGCTCAGTCACACACATGCCGAGGTTCGGCAACTAGGAGAGGCGCTCAGGCAAGCAGCGCGTTCAGCTTCCTACAATGTCAACGAAGCCGTATACCGCAAGCTGGTGGATGAGATTGCGGCTGAGAATCCGGCTCTCGCCGAGCGCGCTCGGGAAGTGCTGCTCAAGGATGTGAAGGTTGCGGCCACACTCGTGAAGTATGCCGAGGCAAGTCGTTACGAGCAGGAGACTCGTCGTGAGCTCCGCCAGGCTCTTCGCGAACTCATTCCCATCGATACGGTGATCCAGGACGGTCAACTGGAGCAGTCTTTTGTTGTCGATTTGCTCGAACATGAGCCGCTCGAGATTGAGCTGGCCAGCACGCTGCTATACGGAGCCGATCACTACAGCTATCGTCAGATTCGGGAGGCGGTCTCATCGATTTCCTCGGCGCGTCGAGAAGAAATTATCGCTCTCGGTATGCGCCATCGAGGCAAGCACGACGAGCTGCTGCGTTTCTTCGCCGCCGGCCAAGCATTTCGCTTCGACATTCTCATGGACATCGGCGGATTTCGCGACATGCATCGTCACCGCCGCTGCATTCAGATCGAACAGGAGTTCACGAACCTCCACGGCTTCGCTACTCCTGAGGAACTCCGTTCTTCAGGCCTCCAGGATCGTTACGGTGAAACGATGTTGCGCGCCTCCGACACGCATGACCAGTTCTGCGGGAGTCACGATCCGAATGGAGAGCAGAACGCGCAATATGTACTGCCTTTGGCCTTCAAGAAACGCACGCTCTTCAAAATGGACTTCGCAGAAGCCGTCTATATTTCCGAGCTGCGAACTACGCCGGCGGGACATCGCTCATATCGGGAAGTGGCTTATGCGATGTATGAAGCGGTGGCTCGGCGGCATCCATCACTTGCGAAGTATTTCCGGGTGCATGACGTGCGGGAGCCTGTGGATTTGTTAAAGCGATAAAAACCGGAGTGAAGCACGAAGGGCACGAAGGAGACTCATAAGGTCACCCAGAAAATCCACCGTGACCTTAATCTCTTGAGCTCGACCTTCGTGTTTACTCGGGGCGCTTCGTTTTTTCTTCGCTAATGGGGGAATGTTCCGCTATAATGCCCTCTCGTAATTGAATCCAACTCAGCAGGAGGCATCATGGCGGACGAGAAATCACGCGCAATCGATCTCGCTCTATCGCAAATTGAAAAGCAGTTTGGCAAGGGATCGATCATGCGGCTCGGCTCGAAGGAAGCGATCGTGCCGATCTCGGTTATTTCTACTGGCGCGATTTCCTTTGATGCTGCTCTTGGTGTTGGCGGCTTTCCTCGCGGACGCGTGATTGAAGTCTTCGGTCCTGAGTCCTCCGGCAAAACCACGATTACTCTCCAGGTGATCGCCGAAGCGCAGAAGGCCGGGGGGATGGCGGCTTTTGTGGACGCAGAGCACGCGCTCGATCCGACATATGCGAAGAGACTAGGGGTCGATGTGGATAACCTGCTGGTCTCGCAGCCGGACTACGGCGAGCAGGCGCTTGAGATTACCGAAGCGTTGGTTCGATCGAATGCCATTGACGTCCTTGTCGTGGACTCAGTCGCCGCGCTCGTTCCCAAAGCGGAACTCGATGGCGAGATGGGCGACAGTCATGTTGGACTGCAGGCCCGTCTCATGTCCCAGGCTCTTCGCAAGCTCACCGGCACGGTCTCCAAGTCGCGCACTTGCCTGATCTTTATCAATCAAATCCGCGAGAAGATCGGCGTCATGTTCGGAAATCCCGAAACGACTACGGGCGGCCGCGCGTTGAAGTTCTACTCTTCCGTGCGGGTCGACATCCGGCGCATAGCTGCCATCAAAGAAGGTGATCTGGTGGTCGGCTCGCGCACCAAAGTCAAAGTCGTGAAGAACAAAGTAGCGGCTCCGTTCCGCGAAGCTGAATTCGACATCATGTACGGCGAAGGGATCTCGCGCGAAGGCGACCTGCTCGATCTGGCGGCCAATCACAACATCGTCGAGAAGTCCGGTTCATGGTTCAGCTACAAGGGCGAGCGCATCGGCCAAGGCCGCGAGAATGCAAAGGTCTTCCTGAAAGAGAACAAAGACCTCGCCGGAAAGATCGAGGTCGAAGTTCGCAAAGCGCTGGGGCTAACGGCGGCAGGCGAGAAGGCCGCTGCGGCAGCGGGGCCGAATGGAGCCGGAGCAGCAACTGCAAATCATCCGCCTGCTCCTCCACGCCCAATTCCAATGCAGCGTAAATGAACACCTGAAAGAGCGAATACCAAGGTCACGAAGACAAAGGACGAGATCACTAGAGGGAGCTTCGTGACCTTATCCTTTGCTCCTTCGTGTACTTCATGTTCGCTTCTCCCCGGAAAATGGAAAACGCCAGAACTGGTTGGTTCTGGCGTTCATCTTTTGGCCCCTCTATACGGGCCCAAAATTTCCATCGAGGCCGTTGAGCACTCCCCCAAATGCCTTCACAACCTCTCGATTTCTAGCTGTTGCAATTGCCGAGCCAAAATCTTTGAGCCCGTAAATAGCTGATTCTTCAATCTCGACGTTAAGCGGGCAAAATACTAACGCAAAAGGCAAAGTGAAAAGGTTTGCACACTGTTCTATTGGATTAGCCATTGCGAGGCTGGCACAGAGTCCATAGAATCGGGTCGAAGCTGCCTTCCAGGGCTGTAAATGAAACAAATCAGGGCTATATACCCCGGATCCTTTGATCCGCTAACGAACGGCCATCTGGACCTTATTGACCGTGGAAGCAAAATCTTCCACGAGCTGATCGTGGCCATTCTTCGAAATTCGGAGAAAGAACCCCTTTTCGACGTCGCCGAACGCAAGGAAATGCTCATAGAAGCGACGTCGCGCTGGCCCAATGTACGCATCGATACCTTC
Source organism: Acidobacteriota bacterium (assembly GCA_003225175.1). Lineage (NCBI taxonomy): Bacteria > Pseudomonadati > Acidobacteriota > Acidobacteriota bacterium. Next base: position 226,423 of record QIBA01000030.1, on the reverse strand, counting down.
TCCGGACTGCTGGTGGATTACGTTGTTCAGCAGAGGGCGCACGCTGTCTTGCGCGGCATCCGCGCAATTAGCGATTATGAGTATGAGCTGCAGATGGCCCTCATGAACCGCAAGTTGAACGCGCAAGTGGAAACCGTGTTCATGATGCCCGCCGAGACTTATTCTTATCTGAGCTCGCGCCTGGTGAAGGAAGTGTTCCGGCTGGGCGGTTCGGTTCGTCAATTGGTTCCCCCTGAGGTAGAGAAGCGGTTGTATAACAAAGTTCACCCTGAAGTTTCGCTGGCCAGGCAGGGGAAGCACTAGATTCGGAGGCAACGATGGCAACTACTGCGATCAGCAGTCCATTTTCGGCACGGGTAAATCGGATTGAAGTCTCGGCCACAATCGCCATGACGGCCGAAGCTGCCAAGCTGCGCGCTAAAGGAATCGATCTGTGCGACATGGGTATGGGCGAGCCGCACTTCAACACGCCACGCCACATCAAGGACGCCGGCATTGCCGCCATCGAACAGAACTTTACGAAGTATACTGCCGTTGGAGGGGTCCCCGAACTCCGCAAAGCCATCGTGGAGCGACACGCTACTGATTTCGGTTCCAACTACATGCCCGACGAGGCTGTCGCCTCAACCGGAGGCAAGCAGGCGTTGTTTAATGCCCTCCAAGTGCTCGTGGATCACGGCGACGAGGTCATCATTCCAGTTCCATATTGGGTCTCCTTCAAGGACATCGTCGAGTACGCCGGCGGAAAGTGCGTGTACGTCGAAGCCGACGAAGAGCAGGATTTTCGCATTACGGCCGAGATCATCAAGCGCGCGATTACTTCTCGGACACGCGCCATCATTTTGAACAGTCCGTGCAATCCTTCCGGCGCGGTCATGTATCCCGAAGACATGCGCGAAGTGCTTCTGATGGCGCACCGACGCGGCATCTACGTTATCGCGGACGAATGCTACGTTTACCTCAATTTCACCGGCGACATTCAGTCAGCCGGATCTGTCAGCGAAGCGCGGGAACACCTGGTAATCATCGGCTCGTTGTCGAAGACCTATGCCATGACCGGGTGGCGATCGGGATACGCGCTTGGGCCGGCTCCGGTTATTGCGCAGATTAGCAAGCTGCAGAGCCAATCCACGTCGAATCCGGCATCCATGGTACAGAAGGCTGCTATCGCTGCATTGGAAGGTCCGCAGGATTGCGTCGCCGAGTTCCGCGCAGATTACATTCGCCTGCGCGACCAGGTACTCGCCGATCTGGCTCAGATCCCTGGAGTTCGTTGTGCGCGACCAGTGGGTGCCTTCTACGTTTATCCCAACATCTCGGCATATCTTGGCCGTGGGGGTCTGCAGTCGAGCATCGATGTTGCCAACCGTCTGCTGCATGAGGCGCACGTGGTTACCGTTCCTGGCGAAGGCTTCGGGACGCACGAGCATATACGTCTCTCATACGCCACGAGCGGCGCGGTCCTTAAGGAAGCGTTGCAACGCATGAAGAATTTCTTCGCATCGGTGTAGCAGATGAGGATTCGTCCTCGATCATCATGCTGGGCAACGGCGGTGCTGTTATTCACTGGCTTCACCGCTGGAAATGCTTACGATTACAAGCCGCCTGAGATTCCACCGGCGGGCCATGCGGCAAAGTTTGCGCAGCATGACACGCACAAAGGCGAAGGTGTAACGGTCGCCGTTGATCCATACGGGCCAGAGAAGGATTCCGTCTTTCACGTGAAATTTGCGGACCATCGCATCCTTCCCGTGCGCCTCATTATCAGCAATGACAGCGATGATCCGCTCTCGCTGGCAGACGCGAAGATCCAGTTCACGACGTCGCACAAAGCCAAAGGCGAGCCGCTCACCAAAGAGGATATCGAACGCGCAGTCGGGCGTTCCGTGGAGCCCCAGGACACCACATCATCGACGCGGATCCCATTACCTGTTCCCATTCCTCGCGGTAAACCCAAGCGCCTGCCCAAGGGGACGGAAGAAGAGATTGACTACTTGATGTTCAAGGCTGAAGCTGTAGAACCGCATAATACGCAAGCGGGATTTTTATTCTTCGATGTAAGCGGCGTGCAACAACCTCTCATCGGATCGCGGATTCTGTTCACTGGCATTCGGAACGGCAAAGGCCAAGAACTGTTTTACTTCGACATTCCGCTACAGTGATTGACCACTCACGCCGTACGGTAGAGACGCGGCATTCTGCGTGCACATTCCTCGCAGCATGTGGAAACCATCAACTCCGGATTACACGATCAATCCTGCTCACGCCGCATCTTTCCACCATAGCGACGCGCTTTCCACCCACTCTCCTGTGGACGCAATGTTGGAGGTTCGGACAACTTGTTCCTGTTCAGATGAAGCTGCTCGACAATCCATCACGGACCTGCTTCTCCGCCCTCAATTTCTAAATCGCGAACCGCTCTCCCTTCGCTCGGAATGCGATTTGGAGATAAATGTCCACTTTTCCAGAGCATTTACTACTGCTGCTAGAGTAGTTGTTCTTTTCTCTGATTGAAGTAAAAGCAGTAGCTGATATAAGTTTTACGCATACATTGCAGGGGGTCTCGTCATCATGTCTTCATCCGGAGTGAGCGTGGAGAACGTCGAAAAAATCAGCACTGCACCTGGTGCAGCTATGGAGCTCGTCCTGAGCCAGGCCGAATTGCTCAGGGAGCTCACGGCCACGCAAGGCGTAGTCGAGCGCAAGACGACGATCCCGATTCTTTCAAACTTTCTGTTTGAAGCCGCGGGTGATCGACTCACGATTACTGCTACGGACCTCGATCTGAGCCTTCGGACCTCCTGCGGTGCTACGGTGAAGAAAGAAGGATCCTGCACAATCCCAGCGCGAAAACTCTACGACTACGTGAAGCTGCTTCCCGAAGGATCAATCACCATCAAGCAGATGGAGAATCACTGGGTGCAGATTCGCGCTGGTCGATCGAATACGAAGATGGTTGGTATGGCGCGAGCAAATTTCCCAGCGCTGCCAACCTTTCCATCGGGCTCAACGACGAAGCTTCCGGTGCCGGCGCTGCACAATTTGATTGCGAAGACGATCTTTGCGATCTCGAACGAAGAATCGCGTTACACGTTAAACGGGGCTCTGATGGTAATCAAAGCCGAATCGATCGCGATGGTAGCAACGGATGGACATCGACTCGCGCACATCGAGACGAAGTCTTCTTTCCCGGGCGTGAATGGAGAGATGAAGACCCTGGTGCCGCGCAAGGCGATGAATGAATTGAAATCGCTGCTCGATCAGACAGATCAGGATTTCGTTGAATTTGCGAAAGATGATTCGACTCTGTTCTTCCGCATCGGAGGCAGGCTGCTTACTTCGCGCCAACTTACCGGACAATTTCCGAACTACGAAGCCGTGCTGCCGCGCGACAACAACAAAGCTGTCGTTGTGGGATGCGCAGACCTCATGGGCGCCATTCAGCGCGTTGCTCAATTCGCCGATGAACGATCAGGCGCGATTCGTATGAAGCTCGAGAAGGATGAGATTCGCATTTCGTCTTCGTCCACTGAAGCCGGCGAATCAGAGGAGTTCATTGAGACCAGCTATAAATCCGATCCACTGATCATCGGCTTCAACTCGCAGTACATGCTCGACTTCCTCAAGGTGACGAACTCCGGTGAAGTGCGGCTGGAGTTCAAAGACGCGCAATCGGCAGGGCAGATAAGGCCAGAGGGTGGAGCGGACGAGTACAAATATCGCTACATCATCATGCCCATGAGAATCTGAAGTGAGTTTTCGACGCGTCTTAAGGCTCGACGCTGACCAGCGCGATTTCTGAACCGTTGCCGTGCGGCAGGACTACGACGATCTTTTGTTCGTCGCCTGAAATCAATTTCAGCAGTGTTCCGCTCGCGGCAAAGTCTCTTGCATGGCATGCCGATGGAGCGGTGAACGCTGCGTCATTAAGCTGCACGTCCACATCGTTGTTCTTGCCTCCGGAACATTCCACGACTTGTCCTTTGGCTTTGAGGCGATCTCGATAAAACTGAAGAACCTTGTCAGGCTTGTCTTGAGAGAGGTATGCACTTGCAGCGACGCTGTGTGCGCGGGTGCCATCAGTCAGGGAGACAGTTCCTCGACCATCCGCGTGCTCGCTCAAGACGGCCTTCGGGTACACGGGCAGCCCAGGGCCATTGCCAGCATCGAATTTGTTCCCTGAGGTTTGAGCGAAGGCGAATCCGGAGGTGAGCGCTAATATGAGGTATGCCGCGGCTGTACGCATCGAGACTCCTCCATTAGAGTTGGGACCAAACGAAGCTGTTGGATGCCGCCCGCAGGTACAGGTCTGCCAGGCTGGTCACTTTGCTCCGGTCCTTGCGCCAAGAATTCGCAACTTTGCCGTACGCAGAGCGTCTAAAATATCGTAATGCGCAGGCTTTTCCAAGTCGCTGTTCTTGGTGCCGTCCTTTGCGCCGCTCCTGCAGGCTTTGCTCAACACAGCAGCATTGAATTTCATGGCATTCCCGCTTCAGTAACCTCGCCCAGGACTGATGGCACTTTCCGCGGGATTCCCGCGAGCGTCACCGATCCCAGTTTCAGACAGTCACCAGGTTTCCGCACGCACGGGCCTTGCTGCCAACGTGGGCGCCATCAATCTAGTGCTACTCCGGTGTATGCGGTTCCGTACTACGGCTACTACGGTTATCCCTACTATCACGACGCATCTCTCTATGATCAGACACAGCAGCCCGTGCAGCAGCAGGCTCCTACGCCTCAAGTGATCATCATCAAAGACGAACGTTCGTCAGCGGATGACGAGTCGCGGTATGGTGAGCACGAGTTCGACGAAGGCCAATCCAGCGCACGGCCATCTAGGCAGGACGTGGCACAAGTGCAGATTCCCCCAGGCGCACCCGCGCTGGCAGAGGAGCTCCCGCTCACCACGCTTGTGTACCGTGATGGGCACAAAGCTGAAGTGCGCAATTACGCAATCGTGGGCAGCAATCTGATCGATCTCACCAAGAGTTCACTTCTGAAGAAGATTCCTCTAGCGTCACTCGACCTGGAAGCGACTCGTCGTGAGAACGAAGAGAACGGCGTTGAGTTCCATCTGCCCTGAGAAGGCTTCGAAGCTGCTGAGCGCTCTTCCTTCGATAAGCTTCTTTCCCAAAAAGGTACGGAACGCCTAAGCTTTTCACGCCACTCATCGCAGCTGAATTCATGCTATAATCAGACCAGCGCGCCGGGCAACTAACATCCTGATAAAACAATAGCTTACGGGCGATTCGATGGGCTTCTATCGTGAAAGCTTCGAAGCCGTTGCTCCACCCACTTCTGTCTTAAAGCCCGAGTAGCTATATAAGCTCAGCGCAAAAAAGGAGCCAGCAGTTAGCCCAATAGTTAGCTGCTTTTGCCACGAATGGCTGACGAACAGAACCCCCAACTTCCCCTAACACCTCCTGGCGGTGAGCCGCCGCAAGGACCAGGCGCAGCCAACATTATTCCTATCAACGTGGAAGAGGAGATGCGCCGGTCGTATCTCGATTACTCCATGTCGGTGATCATCGGGCGCGCATTGCCCGACGTCCGCGATGGACTCAAGCCTGTGCATCGTCGTGTGCTCTATGCCATGAACGAGATGGGCCTTCAGCACAACAAGAAGTACACGAAGTGCGCCAAGGTCGTTGGACAGGCGATGGGCCAATACCATCCGCACGGCGATACCGCCATCTATGACACCCTGGTTCGTCTTGCCCAGGACTTCTCGTTGCGTTATCCACTGATAGATGGCCAGGGAAACTTTGGATCAGTCGATGGCGATCCTCCGGCGGCGATGCGTTACACCGAGTGCCGCTTGCGAAAGATCGCCGGCGAAATACTCTCCGACATCGACAAGGAGACGGTCGATTTCGTTCCTAACTACGACGAATCCACCATTGAGCCCACGGTTCTTCCTACACGCATTCCTAACCTGCTGATCAACGGTTCGAACGGAATTGCGGTGGGAATGGCGACAAACATCCCGCCGCACAATCTCACCGAGATCGTCAATGCAACGATCACTCTGGTTCAGACTCCGCAAACCACGCTGAAAGAAATTCTGAAGATCGTAAAAGGGCCAGACTTTCCCACCGGCGGTTTTATCTATGGCCGCAGCGGAATCGAGCAGGCGTACACGAATGGGCGTGGTCGCTTCACAGTTCGCGCAAAGGCAGCCATCGAGAACCTGGCCCAGGGACGTCAGGCAATCATCGTTACAGAGATTCCATACCAGGTAAATAAGGCATCGCTCATTAAGCGCATCGCCGAGCTCGTAAACAACAAAGCAATTGACGACATCTCTGACGTGCGCGACGAATCCGATCGCGACGGCATGCGCATTGTAATCGAACTCAAGCGCGGCGCAGAATCTCAAATCGTCCTCAACCAGCTCTACAAGCACACCTCGATGCAAGAGAGCTTCAGCATGATCTTCCTGGCGGTGGTCAACAACCAGCCACGCGAAATGGGCCTGGTGCAGGCGATCCAGCACTTCATCGATCACCGCGTCGATGTTGTGCGCCGCAGAACCGCGTACTTGGTGGCCCGCGCACGGGAACGCGAGCACATCCTCGAAGGCTACAAGATCGCGCTCGACGATCTCGACCAAGTCATAAAACTCATTCGCGGATCGGCATCGCGCTCCGATGCTCGCGAAGCCCTGCTTGCCGCAAACTTTAAGGTCACCGACAAGCAGATTCACTCAACTGGCAAGCTGAGCGGACGTCAGGCGGACGCCATTCTCGATCTGCAACTCTACCGGCTGACGCGGCTCTCGACGGACGAAATCTTCAACGAGCTCGCCGAAATTCGCGAGCGCATCGCTGAGTACGAGAGCATTCTGGCGTCGGAAAAGAAGCTGCGTAACGTGATCGTGAAGGAACTCGAAGAGATCAAGAAGGAATACGGCGACGAGCGCCGCACGACGATTACCGACGAGGGTGTCGAGATCACGCTTGAAGACTTGGTGGCCGATGAACAGGTGGCGGTCACCGTCTCTCACTCCGGTTATCTCAAGCGGACTGCGCTTTCAACCTATCGGCAGCAGCGCCGTGGCGGCATGGGTCGCAAAGGCATGAGCACACGGGAAGAGGACTTCGTCGAGCAATTGCTCATCGCGTCCACGCACGCTTACTTGCTTATCTTCACGAGCGCCGGCCGCGTGTACTGGCTCAAAGTATACGAGATTCCCGATGTGGGACCCGCCGGCAAGGGCAAAGCCATTGCCAGCCTGATCTCGCTGCAACCCGGCGAGAAGGTCCGCGCGATCCTTAACGTGCGCGATCTCGAAGAAGAGAACAAGTATGTGTTCTTCGCGACGGCCAAAGCCACCGTAAAGAAGACTCCTCTCAAGGACTTCTCCAATGTCATGTCACGCGGCATCATTGCCATCGGTATCGAGAAGGATGACGAGCTGGTCGCCGCCCGGATTACTGATGGCAACAGGATCGTGTTTCTCGCCTCCCATGATGGTATGGCGATTCGCTTCGAAGAGGCCGATGTGCGTTCGATGGGCCGTCCCGCGTATGGAGTTCGCGGCATGGATCTGCATAACAAGGATTACATCGTCGGCATGGCCGTTACCGATCCTGCCGAAGCCAAGAAGCCCGCGGAAAAGAAAGAAAGCGGCGCTGAGGGCGAGCATAAGCCGGCGCCATCGCTGATTTTGTCAGTGACAGAAAACGGATACGGCAAACGCACCGACGCCGAAGAGTACCGGCTGATATCGCGAGGCGGCAAAGGCGTCATCAACGTCAAGACCACGGAACGCAACGGTAAGGTGACGGCGATCATGCAGGTGGAAGAGGATTCCGAATGCATGCTCATTAGCCAATACGGCAAGATCATCCGGCTCCCGAATAGCCAGATCCGCGAAACCGGACGTAACGCGCAAGGCGTACGCCTGCTGCACCTCGATCCCGGCGATCGCGTGGCTGCTGCAGTGGTAATTCCTCCAGAAGAGAAGAACGAAAACGGGACATTGCTGCAGTAAAAGCTGGGGAGCTCTTAAGCTGCCAAGCGAAACAAAAAGGCCTCGAATTTCGAGGCTGTCACGAACCTCGAATTTCTTCTTTCGAAACCGCAACAGGTTGTGCTCCGACAACGGCGAAAAACACAACCTGTGACTTGAATTTTGAGTCTCGTAATAGCGTTATTTCGCAAGGCCTTTTGTTTTTGGCTTAAAAGCCTCCTTCAGAAATTCAACTTCAATCCTAACTGCAGCACGCGCATTGGCTCACCCACAGGATTAACCGTTTGTGCGCTTGCAACGGCTGCGGTGGCGCAGCAGGTTTGACCGAAGACCGAGCTGGTCACCGTCGGCGATCCGCTGGTCGCATTGCGAGGATTCTCGAAGTTCGGATGGTTCAGAACATTGAACGCCTCTGCGCGGAACTGCAAGTTGAAGCGCTCTGTGATTTTGAAGTCCTTCAGCAAACCCGAATCCAGATTCCAGTAGTTGGGACCTTGCACAGAATTACGTCCGCTGCCGTTCTGCCCCGCTGGTGGAATGCAGAAATAAGTTTGCGTTCCAGTGACCTGCTGGCAGTTGAGGTGTGGATCCTTGAGCGGTGCGGTAATGAATCCACCCGTCTGATACATCACCGGTCCAATCGCTCCCGGCACGTTGTACTGCAGCTCTCCGCCGACAATCTTAGGACCGACGATGAGCGCGGTGCTGTTGTGTGTTGCGTTGGAAGTACGGGCTCCACTGCTTACCGTGTAGGGCTCTCCGCTCTGGTAGAGAAAGATTCCTGTGGTGGTCCATCCACCTATGACCATATTCAGCCAGCCCGGCATTCCCGACGCAAATCGCCTGCCTCTGCCGATTGGGAGTTCGTACAACATGTTCGAGAGGAACACGTGCTTGTTGTTGAAGTCGGAAAGGGAGCGATCGAGAAGGAAATTGTGAATGTCTGTTGGCGTGCGGCTGAAGCTGGTGCTGCTCAGGCCGCCTCCAGTAGATGCTGCCGTGGGGTCCACAGACATATCGTCGATCGATTTGCTGTAGGTATAAGAGAAACCGAAATCCAGGCCCTGCTCGAATCTGCGTCGGGCAGTGATAAATAGTCCGTTGTAGTACGAGTCCCCGCCCGAGTCCTGAAAGAAGATTTGGTTGAACTGCGCGTTCGGGCGGAAATAGTTGAGCGGCAGCGCCTTCCGTGAGGTACTGGTCACGGCGAGGCTATCCATGCGTGCTGCAAGATTACCAATGTTACCGCGTGTAAAGTCAGTCTTTGACGTGCTGCTGGTGAGGAAACTATTCGAAACGAGTTGCAGCAGCAGCGTCGGAGCTTGACCACATCCTCCCGACCCATCAGCCGAGCAACCGGCCAATACATTGGCACGTGCGATGTTGAAGGAAGCCAGGAACCCAGGCTGACTGATCGAACCCTGATTCAAATCGTAAGCGCGATATAGGTGGGTTCCGCGCTTGCCGATGTAGCCGATTTCGCTAACGAAATGCATTGGGAGTTCCCGCTGCATTGTCAAACTCCACTCGTGTACTGCTGGGCTCTTCATGTTGGGATCGAATGCGCCCACATTGGGAGCCGTAGACAGGGGTTGTGCAGCAGATGTTAGTGCTACTGAGGGAGTAGCAATAGGAAGCGGGACGCCGACCGGGAAGCCTTGCGAGATTCTGTTCGAAGTTCCCGCCGGGGTGGAGCAGCCAGGAGTCGTAGCGGTCGTCGCACCATCATTTGTCGTCGTACAACCAAGCAGAAATCCAGGCACCTTACCGGCCATGGCCGTTACCTGGAAGGTCGAGAGAACGTCGAACAATAATGCATAGCCTGCGCGCACCGCGGTTTTCTGATCAGGCGACCATGCGATACCAACCCGCGGACCCAGAGCCGTCGTATTGTTGTTCTTAAACCACCGATCTCCCTTGGTGAAAGTTACAGGTCCTTGCGATCCATCGGGGAATACGTTGGGAACCAGAGTAGAAATGGCATCATATGGCGCTGGATTGAACTCCCAGCGCAGGCCGGCATTCAGAGTGAAGTCGGGCCGAAACTTCCACTCGTCCTGAATATAGGAATCGTATTGGTGGGCGCGCGTGTAAACCGTCGCGTAGCGTGGATTTCCGTACGTGTTGGTATTGAAGTTTGCGTAGTAGCTCTGCGTAATCGAGTAAGGGATACCTGCGAGCTCCATGATCGCCTGTTGAAGCCGTGTGATATCCGATGAATTTGGCGCGGTCTGCGGATCGTTCACAGGCAGTCCGGTGTTCGGATCAATCACCGTTAATGTGCCCGGAATGTTCGCGAAGCCACTTGAGCGTTGGTTAGCGTCAAAGAAGACCGCGGGCACCAGAGCATTGCTGCCGAAGAATCCGCGGCTGTCGTTGTGGATATAGAAGCGGAAATTCATTCCAGCACGGAAGGTATGCGCCCCGCGGCTCCACGTCACATTGTCGATGAACTGCGGCGCGGTAACCGCGCGCTGGGTATGCGGCGAGATGCAGTTTGGGAAGTTGATGTTGAGTGAAGTGGCGAACAGGCAAGTGTCGGACCACGGTGGAACCTTGCTCGGGTCTCCAAAGTTCTTGTTCGACTCGCCAAAAGTAAAGTTGAAGGCGAACCGATTGAATCCCATCGTGAATTCGTTTACTAGAGTGGGAGAGAATGTGTGACGATAACTGATCGCCAGGTTCTTGCCTTGACGGTTAACTTCGCCGAGCGGCGGAAATCCCGGATACACGCGGGGCCGCGCGTTCACGAAATCCCCTTCCTGCGTATTGAAATGATTTTGTAGGTAGCGCACGAAGATGTTGTTGCTCTCGTTAAACGTGTGGTCGATCCGCACCATGTAATGAGGCCCGGTGAATTTAGTAGGCGGGTTCCAGCTGAAACCTGCGAGGTTTAAGCCGTCGGCCGAGTTGCAGTTGGTACATCCTGCAGTACCTAAGCCACCAAAGGTGTTCGGCAGCGGGAGACTGTTGATAACCCCGGTTACTGCTGGATCAGCCCCTATTCCCTTTGGATCATTGCCGGCGCCGAAGATATTAAAGCTGTCGACACAGTTCCTAAAGCTGTTGGCTGAGCTGCAAGTCGGGACTCCGGGAAGCAGGTTGCCGTTGCCGTCCACTAACGCTTGATCATTTCTGCTGAAGCTTTTGCCATTAGCGGTGACGGTGCCGCGCACGAACCGGTAAGTGCCATTTCTCATCAATTGCGTGTATACGAGCGGAACTCCTACAAAAACTGAGGTAATAGGGGCACTCTGCTTGATCTCATTTCCCTGGAAGCTGCCGAAGAAGAAGGTTTTGTTCTTGATGACCGGGCCACCCACGTCAAATCCGTACTGATTGAGTTTCAAATCGGGTCTAGGCAGCTTGTTAAAGTTATTGAACCACTCGTTCGCATTGAAAGCCGCATTGCGGTTGAAGTAGTACACGGCGCCGTGCACTTCGTTGGTGCCGCCTTTGGTTGCGACCATGACATTGGCCCCGCTATTGCGTCCATTTTCGGCAGTGGCGCCGAGCGTGATGGTTCGGAACTCCTGGACGTTGTCAGGATTGAGACGTTGGATGTTGCTTTGCGGGTTCGGCACCGTGGATTCGTTTGCGTCAATTCCATCCACAGTCACATTGTGGGAACGATCGCGAGAACCGAAGACGTGCGTGCCGGAACCTGCTCCGTTGAACGTCCGCTGCACAACTCCGGGCTCCAAAGTGAGCAACGCAAGCGGATTGCGGCCATTGAGTGGCAGGTTCTTCACCTGATTTTCGGTGACCACATCGCTAATCGCGGCGCTCGCCGTTTCAATTCGCTGATAAGAGGATTCGACCTGTACGACTTGTGTCGCGCCACCAACTTCGAGAGTCGCGTTCAAGGTGAGCGGCTGTCCTACCGAGAGCACATTGTGCTGACTGCTAAAGGTGCCGAAGCCTTCATGCGCTACAGTGACTGTGTATTGCCCAGGAGTCAGATACGGAACAGCATAGTTTCCCGAACTGCTGGTCTTTACTTCATGGCTGATCCCAGTGTCTTCATTCGTGACTTTTATGGAAGCATCGGGAACCACGGCACCGGTCTTGTCCGTAATTGTTCCTTCAATGCGGGATGTGCTGACCTGTGCCCAGGAGGCGCTCAGCAGCAATACAACCAACATGCCTGATATGCGCGATCTCATTGTCTTAGCCTCGGGAATTTGCGGGACTCAACTTGTGCTATCAATACTTCCTGAGCTTCTCCGCGAAATTTGTTTTTCGGGCTGGAATTGTTTATTTACGGGATCATCGTTGTCAATGCGTTATAGCCGTGGTGGGACATTCTGCTGCTTCTCAGGGAACAATCGAGATCAACAATCGTCCAAGAGCGTGCTTCTGGTACCATCCGCACGAACGGAAGCGTCGCCGGTTTATGACAGAAGATTTCTTGCGCGTTCTCATCAGCTTGGGTGTCTTGTTCTTCGGCTCCGGGATGATGCTGACTGATGTGCCGGCCAGACCTGCGTCTCAGAACGTCGATCTACTCATCAGACATGGCAAACTGATCGACGGTTCGGGCGGTCCGCCGCGAGTCGGCGATCTTGGCATCCGTGGCGATCGAATCGTCTTCATCGGCGACGCTGCGAAGGATGGAATAACCGCCGCACGTTTCATCGATGCGTCTGGACTCGACGTCGCGCCGGGCTTCATCCATCCGCACACGCATACCTTGGACGACCTCACGAGCGCTCAACGCCACGTCAACATTGCTTATCTCATGCAGGGTGTGACCACCGTCATTACCGGCAACGACGGATCCAGTCCGCTGCCGATTGGGAGCGCTCTGCAGAGGTGGGATCAGCAAGGGATTGGAACCAACGCTGCACTTCTCGTCGGGATGTGTTCCGTTCGGCGACAGGTGATGGGCATGGCTGACGCAGTTCCAACTGCAGCGCAGCTCGAGGAGATGAAACAGCGTGTGGCGCAAGGCATGAATGGTGGAGGCTTTGGCATGTCGGCCGGGCTCTTTTATGCGCCATGCAGCTTTGCCGCTACTGAAGAGGTGATTGAACTTGCGAAGGTCGCGGCAGAGAAGCACGGATATTACGACACTCACATGCGCGACGAGAGCTCGTACTCGATCGGGCTCCTTGGTTCAATTCGGGAAACGATTCGGATCGGCCGTGAGGCGAAGCTTCCAGTTCATATATCGCATATCAAGGCTCTAGGAACCGATGTCTGGGGACAGAGCGCGGAAGCCATTCGCATCATTCGTGCAGCGAAAGCGGAAGGGATCGATGTGACCGCAGATCAGTACCCCTATAGCGCCTCGGGCACGAGCCTGGTTCCGGCGCTGGTTCCGCGCTGGGCCGAAGCTGGCGGCCGCGAGCAGATGCTCAGGCGCTTTGACGATCCCGGCACCCGCCCCCGCTTGCTCACGGAGATGGAGCAGAATCTCAAGCGCCGGGGCGGCGCCCAGTCACTCTTGATCACCGCATCGGCAGATTCGCGAGCCACAGGCAAGAACCTGCAGCAGATCGCCGATGAGCGGCATGAAGCTCCGCTTAGCGCAGCCATAGAGCTGATCGAGGCGGGCTCTAATGATGTCGCTTCATTCAACATGAGCGAGGCCGACATTGAGAACTTCATGAAGCAGGAGTTTGTGACGACCGGCTCCGATGGGTCGCCGGGACATCCACGCAAATTCGGCACATTCCCAAGAAAGATTCGCGAGTACGTACTGAAGAGAAAAGTTGTGAGTCTCCCATTTGCGATTCGCTCTAGCAGCACGCTTACTGCGGAGTCCCTCGGTATCGAAGAGCGCGGAGCTCTGCGCGTCGGCTACTTCGCGGACGTAATTGTCTTCGACGAACGCACAATCGCCGATCAGGCTACTTACGACAAGCCCGAGCTGCTCGCAACGGGCATGCGGTATGTACTCGTCAACGGAAAACTTGCAGTTGAAGATGGCAAGTACAACGGTTCTTTGGCGGGCAAGGCCCTGCGGAAAGCAAACCTAAGCTCCGAAACCCAAGAGGGGTTGGCTTCGAAACCCAGGAGCAGAGCAGCTTAGAAGCTAAAACACTTTGAAGTGAATCGTTAGATACCTCTTGGGATTCTCGCGAATCGCCTTCACCAGGTGCCGACTCTCGACGAGCATTTGGTCGGCATTGTTGTAGAGTGCAGGATCTTTGAACATCAGGCCGACGCTGCCTTCGCCGGCTTCCAGACGGGTTGAGAGTCGTTCCACGTTGGTAGTAATGCGATCGATCTTTTGGGCGTACTCGTGATCTTTAGCGAGCTTACCCAGAGTGCCTCGACCCGCGTCGATGTCGACCATTAGATCTTTCAACTTTGCCGCCGTCTCATTCAGGTTGTTATATAGCTGCTCGTCCTTGAGGATCTTGCCCAAGTTCCCCTTTCCGGAATTTACGTCGTCCACCATCTTATTCAATTTGGTCACCGAATCGTTGATCTTGTCGTAAAGCTCTTCGGAATACAGGAGCTTGCCTATGCTGCCCTTGCCTTGGCTTATCTGATTCGTCAGCCGCTGCAGCTCGGCGATTGTGGCATTGGCGCGGTTGTAGAGCTCGGGATCGTTAATGATCTTACCCACGGAGCCCCTCCCATTTTGGATCGCGGCCACAATGTCATCCACGCGGTTAAGGATTACATTCAATTTCTCGATCGTGCCTTGGCTGGCCTTGAGAACATCCTGCAGGGCGGGGGTTTCGGTGGTTCGCAGCTCATCGTTGTCCTTTACAGGTGCCCCTGTGGCGTGGGAACTGTCGATATCGACAAACGTGGCGCCGAGGACGCCTTGCGTCGCGAGCGTGCCGCGAGAGTCTTTGCGCACGTCTTCCGCCCTGTCAGCGCTCACCTTCATGATGACTTCTACAGGAGTTAACTTCCGATCCTTGGCAGTCGTGATATGGATCTCGGCCACGTTGCCGATATCAACGCCCGCCACCCTTACAGGAGCTCCCTTTACCAGGCCGGCAGCGTTCTCAAAGTAGGAGCGCAGATGCACCTTTCGACTGAAAGGGCTAACGGTACCGCTCATGAAGAAGATCAGAACGAAGAGGGTGACCGTAGCAACCAGGACCGTAACTCCGACACGTAGCTGCGACCACTTCACCTGCTGCTGGCTGGGCACCGATCCTCCCGCGGAGAGCTGGATAACTCCCTGCTGCTGTTGGGAATAGACCCTCGAATATAGCAAACCAAGCTGAGGCAGTCAGCAACTACACAGCGAGCGGCGAGGGGAGTACCTCGATGTGCTGAAGCAGAACACTGAGAAGTACGGCGGAAACCACGCTACAATGACTCTCAGCGCGCCCTTAGCTCAGTTGGATAGAGCGGCTGGCTTCGAACCAGTAGGTCGGGAGTTCGAATCTCTCAGGGCGCGCCAGTGCTTCCCCGTTCCTGCATCAAGCCACTTACGGCAGAACCTTCTCCTACTTCAGAACTCCTGCACTAGCATGCGTACCGAGCTTGATATGTTTCTGCTGACCCTGCTCTGGAACCCAAATCTTATGACTCCGGCGGTTGATAAACTGAAGACATGAACCGCGTGCCTCTGGACTCGTCGTGTATTGCGTCGATCGGCTATGATCCGAAAAGGCGTGAACTCGAGATTGAATTTCTGGAACACCGAGACGTGTATCGCTACATCGATGTGCCGCCGGAGGAATACGCCGCCTTCATGGCTTCTGAGTCCAAAGGAGCTTATCTGAATGAAGTATTCAAGCCAAGAAATTATCACTATGATGTCGTCCGCCAAGAGAAGGAAGTTATGACAAGCACAGAACGTATTACAGAACGTATTGAGGTCAATCCCGAAATCATGCTTGGCAAACCAGTGATTCGCGGGACGCGAGTCCCAGTTGAACTCATTCTCCGGAAGTTGAGCGAAGGTGCCACAGAGGCTGATCTGCTCGACGCCCATCCGAACCTTTCTCGCGCTGATATTCAAGCCGCTATTCGATATGCGGCTGACACCCTCGCACACCAAGAAGTCGTATTTCTCTCTGGATCTCGCTCAACTCGGGAATAGTGCGTGCGCTTCCTGGCTGACGAGAGCTGCGACTTCGCGGTGGTTAGAGCATTGCGTGGTGCTGGCCATGATGTAAGCGCCGTTACGGAACTTAGTCCTGCGGCAAAAGATGATGCCCTCTCAGGATTTACCACAGTATGGCGGCACGCCAGTATGGAGGCCGCCGGGAACAACGTCGTAAGCGTGAGCTCGAAGAATGAGGTCACGGGAGCTACACAGATTACGCCGTGACCCACGATCCTACGGGTAAGCTGGTGCCTGCCGCCAAAGCGAAGAACCTGAACTCGCTTTGCTGGTGTTCCCGGCTTGCATTCAGGTGATCTACATCTGGATGGTGTACAGGCCGATCACGGCATATCTGGCAGAGGCTTCCCGGCAAAAATTCATTACACATCGCTTTCCGTTCCGTATCATATCGGGAATGGGGTATCCGGAGGCTTGTTGCCACTCATCGGTCTGTGGAGCTGTGCTGCCGCCCAGAATATTTATGCCCGCCGATGCTATTCGATGACGGTGGCGGGGTACTGTTGTAGTGGGATCGTTGCTGCTGAACGAGACTAAGCATGTGCTGATTTGGGACGAGGTTGCTCTGTAGCAAGTGGCGGTAACACTCCATAGAACGTGCGAAGAGTCAAGTTGACCCAATAATTCGGAAGTTCGTCCTCTGAGGAAGGCCAGCTTTCCGAA
The DNA here is from genome assembly GCA_003225175.1 of Acidobacteriota bacterium. Lineage (NCBI taxonomy): Bacteria > Pseudomonadati > Acidobacteriota > Acidobacteriota bacterium. The sequence goes on along the minus strand of QIBA01000030.1, from coordinate 209,741 downwards.
TCTTCAAAAAAGGGCTCCTCATCCAGGAAGAGCCCTGACTGGTTTCGGTTTTTAGTCTAGAAGTTCAACTTCAGTCCAAGCTGCATGATTCGGGGATCACGAGCACTCGTAACCTGTCCGAATATCGCACTGCCGAACTGAGTATTCACGGCATTAAAGTTGGTGTGGTTAAAGGCATTAAACGTTTCCCAACGGAACTGAAGATTGCCGGTTTCCCAAAGCTTGAAGTTCTTGAACAAACTCAGGTCCCAACGTTGGTAACCTGGAGCAATAATCGAACCTTTCCGAGTGTTGCCCGGTGCGCCGGGAGTCGTATTCGGCACGAACGCACTGGTGTTAAACCATTGCAGCAGTTTGTGTGGAGCACCCGCATTTGGGTCGCCGACCTGGTTAGGCACGACGATGCATGGCGAACTACCGAGACAACCCTGACCTGCGAAGTCGACACTCGCGCTGCCACCGGTTGGAATGTTATTGCGTGGTGTGATCGGAATGCCAGAGTTAGCCGAAACGATTCCCGATAGTTCCCATCCACCGAGCACGCGACCAAACAATCCTTGTTGTGTGCGCCAGAAGGGCAGGTTGTATACGAAGTCGGCAGTAAACACCTGGCGCCGATCGAGCGCAGTAGGCCCGTACTCCGCTCGTATGTTGTAGGTGTTTTGCGGAGCTGTATGTGCGACTCCCGAATTGGAACTCGTGCTGTATCCTCCCGGCGTGGTCGGATCTATGTCTCCTAAGCCATGCGACCAGGTGTAGTTTGCTCGAATGAGAGATCCTTCTTTCCAAGTTTTGGAAATGCTGGTCTGCAAGGAGTTGTAGTTCGAGTTGAAAATGTCGACAAAGTAGCTGATTGGACCATAGCCCGGAAAGGGACGAATCGCGTTCAAACGATTTGTCGCGGTTCCAGAGGTAACCGGCGGGGTTATTCCTAACTGAGCAATGTAAGCGCCCGGTTGCGGCTGATTGAGGTCGAGGAATCCGGGAAGGTGAGTGCCTTTGGAGGCGTAGTAACCAATATCCAGAAGAATATCGCCCGGATACTGATGTTGCATATCAAGGCTCCACTGGCTTACGTACGGAGTCTTGAAAGGCAGGCCGATACCTCGGAGAGTCTTAGGAACTGCGCTGATCGAGGGCGCTCCCGAAGCGGGATTGTCGAACGAAGTCGATGGAATGGTGATGCTTTGTACAAATGGCGGATTCGAGAAGATGTTCAACTCGTAATTTCCAAACGCGATGAAATCGTGGGAGATGCCGAATCCGCTACGAATCGAGGTCTTGCCATCACCCCAAGGATCCCAAGCGAAGCCAATCCGCGGCTCAAACGCGGTGTTATCGTCCCCGGCAACCTTGTCGCCAAACTGAGAATTCTTCCCTCCGATGATGATGCCGTTGAGTGGATCCCCTTTAGTGGGGTTTCCGCTTGAATCCACTAGGATGAAACCCGTGGTGGGATCAATCAGAGGCGCTTTAGTAGGATCCCAGTGGCTCGGATCGAAATTGTCCAGTTCGCCTTTAGCATCAATCGGCTGCCGGTACTGTACATAGCGTACTCCGAGGTTCACCGTAAGATTCGAGCGCAACCGATATTCATCCTGCGCGTATGCCTCAATTTGATTCGCGCGGATGTCGGGAGTGAGGTCGGCCGAGGCTTGGGTGAAATTGGAAGCTCGCCCCATCAGGAAGTTGGCCCACTGCTGCGCAGCCCGCCGATTTGCAGCCTCAGCACTAGAAGTGCCCGCTGGAATGATCGCCCCGCTGGTGTCGAAGGTGAATGTTGAGGCATTGTTGCCGCCGTTGTTCTCAGTTTTTTGATAGTGATGGTAGGTCACGCCCAACTTCAGCGTGTGGCCCCCCAGGACCTTGGTTATATTCCCGAACGCCGTGTGATTGCGGTTGTAATCGCGGTAAGGACCGAAACCGCCAACTCCAGAGAACGGCCCGGAAGTGGCGAAGGCGATCGTTGGAAGCCGCTGCAGCGTCGGCGTGAAAGGCAGCGTTGGCTTAATGTCAGGCGAGTTTGCTGGGTTGATAGTCCCAAGAATGTCGCTCTCAATTGCGCCGTAGGAGAAGCTGTAGCCAGCTTCCAGCAGCAGCGTGGGAGAGAAGGATACGTTGCCCCGACCTGCCCATGTTGTCCCTGGAGAAAGGGTTTTACTGTTCGCCACGCCCGGAATGAAACTGTTAGGGCCGAAGAGACCAAACGGCTCTTCCGTGGGAATGCTGTCGTGCATATAACGACCGAAGAGGTTTACGCGGGGACCGAACACCTGGTCAATGCGTGCGAAGTCCTGCCGATTGTTAAAAACATTGCGAAAGCCGGTTAACTGCGCTGAATGGGTCACCAAGTTCTGCGGATCGGGCGCCTTGCTCCAGATGTCCTTCACATACTCTGCTGCCAGCGGACTGATGCTCGTAACCTGGGTGCTCTGTGTTCCGGTACAGGTCCCACTGGAACTCACTGTGCCGGTGCAGACAGGGAATTGCATTTGGCCCAGTTTCTCAGCCGAAGTCGGCAGAAAAGCCTGCTGCGTCACATAAGTGATAACCCGGCGAAATTCCTCAGATACGAAGAAGAAGGTCTTGTTGTGCTCGGTGTTGTACACCTTAGGGAGGAACACTGGGCCGCCGATGGTAAAGCCAAAATCGTTGTAGCGCAGCACTGGCGGAATATTCGGGCGCCCGGAACTTACTTGTGCCATTTTGCTGAAAAAGGTATTTGCATTCAGTGCATCGTTCCGAACGAACTCATAGGCACTTGCGTGAAAGCGGCTTCCCCCTGACCGGGTGGCCACATTGACTTGTCCTCCACCAGCCCGGCCGAATTCTGCGTTATATTCGCCGCGGAGTATTTTGAATTCGGCGATTGCGTCAACGCTCGGATAGTTGAGCAAAGTCAGATTCGCCCCGCGATCTACGTTATCCGCACCATCGACCGTCCAGTTGTTCATCGTTGTGCGCGCGCCGTTGATAGAGAAGTCCGCGCGGTTCACAGTCCCAAATGGGTTCGTGGTGCCAATGTAGAGCTGATCGCCCGCTCCGTTGCTTACCCCCGGCTGAAGTACGACGAGTTGCTCAAATACTCTGTTATTGAGCGATAGTTCGCGAACCTCCGTTCCCGAAATCAGACCAGCTGCGGCCTGATTTTGCAGTTCAACCTGCTGGCCCGAAGCTTCAACCGTGACTTGTTGGGTCGTCTGGCCCACCTGCAGGGTTGGATTAAGCGTGTACCGATCATGAAGATGAAGTTCAATATCCTTTTGCGTGAAGCGTTGGAATCCAGCGGCTTCGACAGTGACGCTGTAGCGACCGATAGGGAGGTAAGTAGCCGAGAAGTCGCCGTTTGAACTTGTAGTCACCGTCTTCATGACGGCGTTTTTGTCAGTGTTGGTGACTGTAACCGTGGCGTTGGGAACAACCGCGCCGCTTTGGTCCTTCACGATACCAGAGATGTTCCCAGTGACTTCTTGCGCCATGCTGATGTCGGCCAGCAAAGTACACAGCGCAAGTAAGATTACCAAACGACATAGCATTCTCATTAGTGCCTCCCAATCGAAATAGAGCCCTCGCGCTCAACCGTCTTGCGAGATTCAAGCGTCGAATGCTATTTGCAAGCGATTGCAGTTGTCAAACCGCAATGAACTCTAAGCCTTGTGTTCTCAACGGGTAAAGCGACATCCGCGTGGAATCCACGTCTCTTGACGGCTAGACTGGCTTCCGCCGGGGTTGCATATTGCTTTGTTAGGTGACGCCACGGATGACTCGACTTGCGCGGTCGCATTACACTACTTGTAGTGAGTTGCCGGGCCAAACTGCTATTGCTGAGCGTAGTCCTTGTGGCGATTTTGTACGTCTTAATCTCCCCTCTTCCGGAACTGGCCGCCACAAAACTGCTCAAGTTTACTGTCTTCCCATTCATTCTGGTTGTCGTGATTCTCTTATCCCCAACCGATAGTTCTCGACTACTCGGATTGTTGGGTGACGCCAGTACCTCCGATTGCCACATTCTGGTGGCGCAAAGTTGCGTGATGCTCTGCTAAGCTGTCACGCATCCCAGTTCCTAACCGGTTGATTTTTCATTATATTGTTCTGCTTTGGAAGCGGACCAGAAGTTTGGGCTGAAGGTGGTTGGGAGGTCCTGATGGGGCACTGGAAAGAGATCATGCTGAGGGGAGCAGTGATTCCTCTGCAGCAGATGGCGATGTTCCGCGAGCAGGTGGCTGTCCTCCGCGGCTCGCTGAGCAGTGAAGACCGCGCGCGGCACGAGCTGGTTCGCTTCGGCGCTCTGCTGCACGAGAACAGATTCGTCGCTGCCACCGATGGCAATCTTTCGGTTCGGCTGGAGCAGGGCCGCGTCATGATCACCCCGTCCGGCTTCAGCAAGGGGATGATGCAGCCGGAGGACATGGTCGTCGTCGATCTCGCCGGAGGAAAGCTGCAGGGCACTCACAATGCCTCGAGCGAAGTTGAGATGCATTTGGCCATCTATCAGGAACGGCGCGACGTGGATGCGGTTGTTCACGCTCATCCGTGCACTGCAACCGCCTTCGCCTGCAACGGAATTTCGCTAGAAGAACCCATTTGTGCTGAGGTCGTAATGACGCTCGGCAAAGTTCCTCTCGCTCCGTATGCCACGACCGGCACGCCGGAGCTGACCCGCAGCATTCGTCCATTTATCCGCGATCATCAAGCCATTCTGCTGGCCAATCATGGGGTCGTCACGTACGGTGAAGACCTACTTACGGCGTATTTGCGCATGGAGGCGGTGGAGCACTTTGCTAAGGTAACGTTGGCAGCCCGCCAGATCGGCGCTCCGCAGGTGCTGAATCCCGTGCAGTTGGAGGCGCTGGAACATGCGCGCAGAAAGTACGTTGATCGTCGTCCCACAAAGTTTGAGCGCCCCGCCTTGGCGCTAGAGACACTTTGGCCTCAGCTCGCCAGGAGGAATTAACAGAGTGCTGGGCTGTGAAAGATCAGGCACATAGTGAGCGCCTCGTCGGAAAAAATTCACTGCTCATTCACTGTTATTCACCGTTCCTAAAACAGCGTTTTTCGAATGTTGGGCGGAATTCGATAACCTTCGCGTGATGCCAGAAAAATTCGCCGTTAACTTCACTATTCTTCGCGAACTCTCGCCCTGAGAGTAATGTCTCGCCTTGGTGAAGAAAAACGCAGCCGAACGAAATCAGGATTCTGCAAGGACAGCGATCAGCCTGTCTGACTTCCCAATATAACTCTTCCTTCGAAACCAATCCTCCATCGCATTGCGCAGAGAATCGAGTGGAACCCGCGCTCCTATTTCCATCACTCCATCAGAAACCGGCAGGGTGTCGTCAAAGGCAGCGTCATTCGTGAAATTACGCATGGAGAAGCTGTCGAGCCATTTGAGCTCGCATGGCTTTCGCTGGCCATTACTCTCGTACTCAACTCGAATTCGGCGGGAGAACATGAAATAAGAATTCCCAGTACGAATTGAAAAACCGAGCCCGCCTCGAGTTCACAATCGGCAGATCAGCAGCTCTCTCTCATAGACCATTTCGGGAGGAAGATGAGAGTGCAGCAGGATGAACAGCTCTTCGTGGCCGATCACCTCAGATTTCCATGCATTGCGATCGACCGCCTGCAGCTCTTCGAATTTTTCGCGGGGGAAATTCAGAGCGCGCCATTCGATGTCTTCGTAGCGCGGCACCCAGCCGATGGGAGTCTCGCGGCCAACCACACGTCCATGCACGCGATCGACGATCCACTTCAGCACCCGCATGTTCTCGCGGTATCCCGGCCAGAGAAAGTTTCCATTCTGGTCTTTGCGGAACCAGTTCACGTGGAAGATCCGCGGGGTCGCGCTGAGGTGCCGCTGCATCTTGAGCCAGTGGCGGAAGTAATCGCCCATGTGATATCCGCAGAACGGGAGCATAGCCATGGGATCTCGGCGAACTTTGCCGATTGTGCCGGCTGCCGCAGCCGTCATCTCCGATCCCATCGTGGCGCCGACATAGACTCCGGCGCTCCAATTGAAAGCCTGATAGACGAGCGGCATAACTGTGGCCCGACGGCCGCCGAAGATGAAGGCACTGATCGGCACGCCTTGCGGGTCTTCCCATAATGGATCGATTGTCGGACACTGCGATGCCGGCGCTGTGAAACGCGCATTCGGGTGGGCTGCCTTCGCGCCGGTTTGCTTGGCGATCTCCGGAGTCCAGCGATTCCCCTGCCAGTCCAGACACTCGGCGGGCGGCTCTTTCGTCATACCTTCCCACCAAACTCCGCCATCCGGCGTGAGCGCGACGTTGGTGAAGATGGTGTTGCGCGACAGCGTCGCCATCGCATTGGGATTCGTCTCCCAGGAAGTTCCGGGAGCTACGCCGAAGAATCCCGCTTCGGGATTGATAGCGCGCAGCTGACCTTTTTCGTCAGGGCGAATCCAGGCAATGTCATCGCCTACCGTCCAAACCTTCCAGCCCTCGAAGCCCTTAGGCGGGACCAGCATGGCGAAATTCGTCTTTCCGCAGGCGCTGGGGAAAGCCGCGGCTACGTAGGTCTTCTCTCCCTGCGGAGACTCCACGCCCAGGATGAGCATGTGCTCGGCCATCCAGCCTTCGTCGCGCGCGATGGTCGATGCGATGCGAAGAGCAAAGCACTTCTTTCCCAGCAGAGCGTTTCCGCCATATCCGGAGCCGAACGACCAAATCTCGCGGCTCTCGGGAAAATGCACGATGTATTTTTCTTTGTTGCAGGGCCAGGGAACATCTTTCTGTCCAGGCGCCAATGGCACGCCAACGCTGTGCATGCACGGAACCACGCGCTTTACGTCCTTATCGATCTCGCGGAAGACAGGCAGCCCGATGCGCGTCATGATGCGCATACTCACCACGACATAAGGCGAATCGGTAAGCTGGACACCGATCTGTGACATCGGCGAATCAATCGGTCCCATGCAGAATGGCAGGACGAACATGGTCCGCCCACGCATGCAGCCGTCGAACAAACCCTTCAGTTTTCGCCGCATGGAGAAAGGCTCTTCCCAGTTGTTAGTCGGACCGGCGCCGTCTTTTGCAAACGAGCTAATGAAGGTGCGATCCTCAACACGCGCGACATCACTGGCGTCAGACCGGGCGTAATAGCAGCCAGGCCAGAGCTTCTCGTTCAGCTTTATGAAGGTCTCATTCTCGACCAACCGCGAGCAAAGCTGTTCGTATTCCTCGTGGGAGCCATCTACCCAGTGGATGTGCATAGGGTGGGTCAGCTCCGCCATTTTCTCTACCCAGCGAACTAAATGTTTGTTGGTGGTTAAAGGCTGCGTTCGGTCGATCGTCTGAGCTATAGCCATGTCGTGATAACTTCCTGAACCTTACGATTATAAATAGATAGATGAATGTGGCATCCGAGTGGCTCCACAGGGGCGGAGCTGTGTCAAACGCAGATCGGGGAGAGCCGGGTCTGCCGGAGTCCCGCGGGCATCTAATCGGTAAACCTCGTGTTCTCTGAATATATGGGTCCCAATGCTCGACCGCGCGCGATGATGACTCCCTGTTCTCCACGGCCGTGCCGCATCGTGTTGCTGGCGTTTTTGTTGATAACCGCTTCTTTCCCTCAGACGCGGGAGCAGGAAGATGGACCTCTTGATCCGTCTTTGCCCGAGGGAGTCACGGTTCGCGACATCATCAGCCGCTTCGCAGGCAAGGAGGAGATTTATAAGCAAGCCCGCGAGCACTATACCTACCGCCAAGTCGTTAGGATGCAAACTCTCGACGACAGAGGCTTTCCCGATGGTGAGTATGATGACACCTTCGATGTGACCTTCAACGATCAGGGCGAGAGGGTGACGAAGCAGGTTTCACAGCCGCGGGACACACTCAAACGCATTCGCGTGACGTCGGAAGACATCGACGACATCCGCAATCGACTACCCTTCGTGCTGACAACCGACGAAATTCCGGATTACAACATCAGGTACCGCGGGCAACAGAACACGAGCGGCACGCACGCCTACGTCTTCGACATCTCGCCCAAAGCGATGGAGGAAAGCAGGCGCTACTTCGAGGGACGGATCTGGGTTGATTCAAACCAGTACCAAATCGTTAAAAGTGCAGGAAAGGCGGTTCCCGACATCTACAACCAGAATGGAGAGAATCTCTTTCCGAGCTTCACGACCTATCGTGAGCTAGTCGATGGTAAATACTGGTTTCCGTCTTACACGAAGTCGAACGACTATTTACACTTCAGCACGGACTCGATCCACGTGATTGAGACGGTTGATTACATCAACTACAAGCGCTTCGGCGCGGAGTCGCGCATCATTTTCGATGGAAAGCAAGTAGGTTCGGATGAGCCGCAGCAACCGCCCGATCACGGTGGAGGCACAAACCAACAACAGGCTGGGCAGCCGCAGTATCCTGAACAGAATCGTCATCCGCAGAATAGTGCTCCGTCAACGAATCCTCAACCTGCTGCTCCGGTGCAACCTTCGCGTTTGCCACAACAGCCTGTGAATCCACCTCCTCAGCCGGCGCAATATATACAGCAGTCGTTGATGTCGTTGGAGCAAGAAATTTCGGAAGTCATCAACAAGAAAGAAGTCTCAATCCTGAATCGCATCCTGACGGACGACTACCATCTCATCAGCGCTAACGGCGATTCGGAAAGCAAGTTCGATTTTCTCAGCGACGTTCAGAAGGGCCGCGCCGGAACATTTGGGAAGCCTGAGAACATGCAGATCCAGGTGAATGGTGATCGAGCCATTGTGACCGGCGAGCGCGAGGAATCGATTCCAGTTAATAGCAGCAGAGTACAAACGGCGCGCGTCCATTTCACCGACACGTTTGTTCGCCGCGCGGGCGAGTGGTTCCTGATCCAAACAAAAGAGGCGGCAGCTCGGAAATAGGGAAGCAGAAGGCGGATCCGGGCGCCGCCCTCCGGATTTTGATTTGTTTTCCCCCGCTACCTCCTTAGAATTCTCTGGGTGATTTGACCTTCAGGAAACTCAGGCAAACACCCGGGGCGGGGGCGCTGTAATTCCCGTATATCCTGCAGAGAGTCAAAGGCATTTAAGATTCCATCATGGAACGCTGGGAACAGTACGAGATTTGGAAGCCAATCCCGGGATCGGCTCGATGGGAGTTGGTTGCAGCATTCCGGGATTTCGATGTTGCGTCAGCAGTTGCCAGAGAGCGTGGCCAGAGTTTTCGGCTCGTCCATGCAGTCTACGATGGCAACAAGTTGGCTGAGCATCATGTGATAGTGGAGATCGGCCGTTCTCGACAGACCGCCTAGCGAAAAATTGGTTCGGCTCCATTCTTCCAATTGCGTCATCAGAAATTTCGCTTTACTATCGCCCCTAAATGCCCCCCGCAAAGACCACAGAGATGCGCGAGCGAGTCGTCTCAGCCGGAATGGTGGACGACGATGCATCATTTGAACTCAAGCTTCGGCCACGAAGACTTCAGGAATTCATCGGACAAAAGAAGGTCAAGGACAATCTCGCGGTTGCCATCCAAGCCGCAAAGTCGCGCGGCGAAGCCCTCGATCACGTTCTGTTGTACGGTCCTCCCGGATTAGGAAAGACCACTCTGGCGACCATCATCGCCAACGAGATGGGCGTTGATTATCAGCAGACGTCGGGTCCGGTGCTGCAGATTAAGGGTGATCTCACTGCCATTCTCACCAACGTTCGTGAAAAGCAGATTCTCTTCTTCGACGAAGTACACCGTCTGCAGCCCGCGCTGGAAGAGCTCCTGTACTCAGCGCTCGAGGACTACAAGCTCGACATCATCGTCGGCCAGGGTCCGTCGGCGCGCACGCATACACTGGACGTAAAGCCGTTCACGTTCGTCGCTGCTACTACCCGAGCCGGACTGCTGTCGGCGCCATTACGTTCACGATTCGGCATAGTACTGCGCCTCGAGTTTTATTCAGACGAGGATCTGAGAATCATCGTCACGCGGTCGGCCGAGATTCTCGATGTTTCCATAGATACTGAAGGCGCACTTGAGATCGCGAGTCGCGCACGGGGCACACCGCGTATTGCGAATCGACTCTTGCGCAGATGTCGCGATTACGCTCAAGTGCGTGGGGCGGGTCACATTGATCGACCTACCGCGCAAGCCGCGCTCCAGATGCTTGAGGTGGACAAGCATGGCTTTGACGAGATGGATCGCCGGCTGATGCTTGCAATCATTGAGAAGTATCAAGGCGGTCCCGTCGGCTTGAATACGCTCGCTGCCGCCCTGGCCGAGGAAGCTGATGCCATCGAAGACATCTACGAACCGTTCCTGATCCAAATTGGATTCCTCGATCGTACGCCGCGTGGTCGTGTCGCCACGCAATTGGCGTATGACCATTTCGGGATAGTCGCGCCGCGCAGACAAGCGGGACTGTTTTAATCACAGAGATTTCTCAATTATGTGGTTCCGCCGCCCTCGGCCGGTACAAGCCTGAAGAAACCAAGCGGTCGTGTGATTCCAACCGCCCAATCTCAAGAAACTTACAAAAAATCAGGAGATGCGGCCCATTTGCCTCACGAAAACGCATAGAGATCATCGCCCTTGTGCCGGCCGAGGGCGCCGGAACCACGTTGTGTCGACGCACGTTGCCTCTGATTTTCCTGCTAGACTTTTCATTCGTTTGAATGAGCAGAAAACTCTTTGGTACTGATGGAATTCGCGGAGTTGCGGGCGAATATCCACTCGACGGCAGCACTGTCTTCGCTATTGGTCGAGCGCTGGGAGATCATCTTTCCTACGGCCGTCGGCGACCACAGGTCGTAATTGGACAAGACACGCGAGAATCAAGCGGATGGATAGCAGATGCCGTCGCGGTAGGATTAGCCTCCGCGCCGGCCGAGATCTCTTCTGCAGGAGTGATCACTACTCCTGGCATCGCTTTTCTCACTCGTGAACTCGGTTTCGATGCCGGAGTTGTCATTTCTGCCTCACACAATCCCTGGATTGACAATGGAATCAAGGTATTCGGCAGCGATGGATACAAGCTATCTGACGAAATTGAGCTTTCCATCGAGAAGGAGATTTTCAGACTCATCGAAAACGGAGGCGCGCTGGAAACTCCTCCAGAGGTCGTTCCGACTTTGCCGGGAGATCACGAGCTGCGGGAACATTACGAGAACTGGCTGAAATCTCGCGTGCCAGCGCCAAAGGTTCGCGGAAAGATAATCATCGACTGTGCAAACGGCGCTGCAAGCGCCTGCGCCCCGGAACTGTTTGCCATGCTTGGACTCGAAACCGAGTTCATTCACTACGAGCCGAACGGCAGGAACATCAATGATCACTGCGGCGCCCTCTATCCGCAAGTGGTAGCCGAAAGGGTGAAGAAGCGCGGAGCGATCATGGGCATAACTTTCGACGGTGATGCCGACCGAGCTCTGTTTGCCGATCGTCACGGAAACGTAGTGAATGGCGACGCGGTGCTGCTGATTGCTTCTCGCGATCTTCAATGTCGTAACGAACTCGAAGCAGGTCTGATAGTGGCGACGACGATGTCCAATATGGGACTAGAAGCCGCACTCAAGCGTTCCGGCATTCGCATGGTGCGAGCGCCGGTTGGCGACAAATATGTGCTGGACGAAATGCGAAAGAACGGTGCGGTTCTCGGGGGAGAACAATCGGGACACATTATTTTTTCCCGAGTTGCTACGACTGGCGATGGACTTCTGACTGCGTTAGCCGTGCTCGACATCGTTTCGCGCACGGAAAAACAACTCGATGCGCTTGTCGCTGACCTGAAAGTTTTTCCCCAGCTCATCAAGAACGTGCGCGTTCGCGAAAAGCAGCCGCTGGAACAAATCGCCGCAGTTAAGTCGGCGATCCGCGACGCTGAGAATGACTTGAATGGCAATGGGAGAGTCGTGGTGCGCTACTCTGGAACCGAGCCGCTGGCGCGAGTGATGATCGAGGCCGAATCTGAGGAGAAGATGCACAAGCACATCGACGCAATCGCTGGCGCTATTCAAGGAGCAATCGGTGTAATTTGACGATAATCTCAGTGATTGCTCTGACGCACTGTAAGTGCAACAAAATACAATGAACATGCGGGGTTCAGAAGATTTCCACATTCCAGTTTTTTTGTGCTACCATCCCCTGAGTTTTGAATTAACGATTTAGCAACGAACGCTCAGCCTCCGACCTTCACGCTTTTCGCGAAGGATTTTTCAGGCTCAAAAAAAATTGTTGATCCCGGCGTCCATGTTCCCGTGTACAGGCGCCAATAGCCGCTGTTCCCAGACGGAATTTCCGTTCTGACCGAACTGCGGACATTTTTTGGTAAGGCATCAATGTCCCTTTCATCTTCTGCTGCAGCTCAAGTCAATCCGTGGATGCGCATCCTCGGCGCTCTGGAAAAGAAAATCAACAGACACTCATACGAAACCTGGCTCAAGCCCACGCGCTTCAGTCACGCGGTTGGCAAGGTAATGTTTGTCCGAGTACCCACTCCGGAGTTCCGCCACATCGGCGACAAGTATGGCGACCTGATCTTTGAAGCAGTCGATAACCTCAAGCTCGAGTTTGAAGATTTTCAGTTTGTTACCGTCGACGAAGATCCATCCGTCGTGGCTCAGCGTCCTCCTTCACAGCCAATTCCGGTTCAATCTGCGGGTCATGTAGGCAACGGAGCAGCCGCAGTCAGGTCCGGAGTCGGAGCGTCACAATCGCGCTTTGATTGGGAAACTGCAGCGCAGCTAAATCCGAAGTACACCTTTGAGGCCTTCGTGATCGGCAGCGGCAATCAGTTCGCACATGCCGCATCGCGCGCTGTTGCTGAGCGTCCGTCGAAGGCCTACAACCCACTCTTCCTGTACGGCGGGGTAGGAATGGGCAAGACCCACTTGATGCAGGCGATCGGGCACGAAGTGAAGAAGCGCATGCCAGAGGCCTCGATCTGCTACGTGTCGAGCGAGAAGTTCACGAACGAGATGATCAACTCGTTGCGCTACGACAAGATGACCAGTTTTCGGGACAAGTTCCGCAATGTCGACCTGCTGCTCATCGACGACATTCAGTTTCTCGCTCAAAAGGAGCGAACGCAGGAAGAGTTCTTCCACACTTTTAACGCGCTGCATGAATCAATGAAGCAGATTGTGATCGCCAGCGATCGTCCGCCGAAGGAGCTGCCCGAGATCGAGGATCGGCTGCGCAGCCGCTTCGAATGGGGCTTGATCGCGGACATTCAGCCGCCCGACCTCGAAACAAAAGTCGCAATTCTGCAGAAGAAGAGCGAGACGGAGCGTGTGCCTCTGCCAACCGACTTGGCACTTTACATCGCTTCCAACGTGCGCACGAATGTGCGCGAGCTCGAAGGCGCGCTGATTCGGCTGATTGCTTATTGCTCTCTTACTGGCGCGGAAGTTACTTTGAGCACTGCGCAGCAAGTGCTGAAGAATTTTATTGATTCGCAGGCGCGCAAGATCAGCATTGATTCTATTCAGAAGGCAGTTGCCGAGCAATTTGGATTGCGCACACCGGAGATCAAGCAGAAAAACAACTCGCGCTCAATCGTCGTACCCCGGCAGATCGCGATGTATCTCGCCAAGCAAATGACCGAAGCCTCGTTGCCGGAGATCGGACGGCAGTTCGGTGGGAAGCATCACACGACGGTGATGCACTCGATCGCCAAAATCGATGAACAGCGGCGAAATGACAAGGATCTGAACCGGCTCATCAACAAGCTCACCGAGACGCTGAACGGTTAATTCGTGGAGACGCAGCATGCTGCGTCTCACCTTTCAAATTCCCAATCCATAACGATCCTTCAAGATCGCCTTATGGTGGAGCTCGTGTCCCGCGATGATGTAAGCGAGTGCGCGCACGCTGACTTCGACGTTGTTGGCAATTCCGGTTCGCTCCCAGGCTTCTGGTTCCAGATTGCGGAAGAACGAAATCGTCGCGCGACGCACTTGCTCGAATTCGCGACCTAGATTGCCCACAGTTCGTTGGTCGAAGCTCCCGTTTTTCACGTAGTCGTCCTGTTCAAATCCAGCCAGCGGCGTGCGGTCGTTACGCGCGATGCGCAGGGCGCGATATGCCATGATGCGTTCGGTGTCGATGAGGTGCCCCAGCACTTCCTTGACGCTCCATTTACCCGGCTCGTACCGAAACATCCCGTGCTGCTCAGAGAGAGTGCGCAGCAGGATCAGAGTCTCAGAGAGTTGCTGATCTAGCGAGACGAGGACGTCTTCTTCTGGGACCAGGGAAATGTATCGCTGGTAGTAAGGATCGTATTCCGATTTCGGCGGACGCACGGCACTGGCAGACATTAGAACCTCCAGATCACTTTCGACTCCGGCTCTGTACTGATGGTATCAAGCCGGGATGAGGCGACATCAGGCATCTATAATCTTCGGCAATGGCTACCGTAGTCTCACCGGACGTTCGCACGAAGTACGAGGCGGTAATCGGGCTGGAAGTGCACGTCCAGCTGCTCACCGTCACGAAAGCATTCTGCGGATGCTCGGCTAAGTTTGGTGCGCCTCCGAATACAAACGTCTGTCCGGTGTGCTTGGGACTACCTGGGGCTTTACCAGTATTGAATCGCAAGGCTGTCGAGTACGCGGTTCGCGCAGCCATGGCGCTGAATTGCGAGATCCGCGAGGTCTCGATCTTCGCGCGCAAGAACTATTTTTATCCTGATCTTCCCAAGGGATACCAGATTTCGCAGTACGACAAGCCGGTGGCTGAGCACGGTTACATCGAGATATCTGCCGGCAATGGAACCGCTAAGCGAATTGGAATCACTCGCCTGCACCTCGAAGAAGATGCCGGCAAAAGCCTGCATGACGGACTTCCCGATTCGGAACATTACACCTATGTCGATCTGAATCGCTCAGGCGTGCCCCTGATCGAGATTGTCAGCGAGCCTGAGATGCGCTCTCCTGACGAAGCCTACGAGTACCTCACGCGCCTGAAGGAGATCATTCTCTATACCGGTGTGAGCGATGGCAACATGGAGGAAGGCTCGCTGCGCTGCGACGCGAACGTCAGTGTGCGTCCACGAGGCGAGCAGATGTTCGGGACCAAGGCTGAGGTGAAGAACGTAAACTCCTTCCGCTTCATCCGTGAGGCGCTCGAGTACGAGATAGAGCGCCAGATCGAGATTGTGGTCTGCGGGGAGAGAGTCCTTCAGGAAACCCGGCTCTACAACCCGGGCGAAGGCAAAACCTACAGCATGCGCTCGAAAGAAGAAGCGCACGACTACCGCTATTTCCCTGAACCAGACCTGATGCCGCTGGTTGTCCATGCGAAGTGGCAGGCACAAATTCGATCAATGCTTCCCGAACTTCCTGAAGCTCGACGTCAGAGGATGATCGCCGAATACGGCATCACCCTTTACGACGCCGGAGTCCTGACGGCAACGCGATCATTGGCCGATCAGTTTGAAGAAGCCGCGCGCTCGGCCAAGAATGCGAAGCGAGTGGCCAATCTCGTACAGAGCGAAATCATGGGCAGGTTGAAGGTACGCGGGCTTGCGATCGAACAGTCGCCCATCACCATGAAAGGTATTGCGATGTCCGCCGATCTGGTGGAGAGCGGCGCAATATCCGGCAAGATGCTGAAGGATTTGTACGACTTGGCCTTCGAGCGCAATCATGATTTTCCTGCCGTCTACGAAACAGAGAAGCCGCAACAGATTACCGATACGGCAGCGATCGAGAAGATGATCGACGAGGTAATCATGGCCAATCCCAAGCAGGTGGAGCAGTATCGTGCCGGAAAGAAGACCGTTGCGGGGTTTTTCGTCGGTCAAGTGATGAAGGCCTCCAAGGGCCAGGCCAATCCCGCGCTGGTGAACGAGATCCTCTCCCGCAAGCTCGAGTAGATTCTTCTGTTGTATTCCGAAGCGAAGCGAGGAATTCCTATCGGCTACTACCATCTTCGTGACTATAGGGATTCCTCACCACAACTTCAGCGGTTCGGGATGACAAAAAGAAAAATCCGAACGATCTCCTAAACGCTCCATTCTTCATTCATGAGACGTAGCATGGGTGGTTTTGAGCGATACATGTCCCGTCCGATGGTCTTGGAACTCACTCAGAGTGAGCCTCGCTGCATGACGGCGAATGCGGTCGCTCAGGAGATCGAAGCCCTGGTGCGCGAGCATTCGCGACTAGTCTTTCGCATCGCCTATTCCGTAGTTCGCAACCATGCCGATGCGGAGGATGTGGTGCAGGAGGTCTTCTTGCGCGTAGCGAAGCACGGAGGAGCCGGTATCACGGACCCGAAGGCCTGGATCTCGCGTATTGCGTGGCGAGCCTCAGTGGACCGCTTTCGCAGACTTGGCCGCCCGGATCAGGAAGAATTCGACGAACGGCTGCACGCGCCGCAAGTCGCTCCACCGGGAACGGAGCAGGGAGCGATCTCGCGACAGACGCTTCAGCTGCTCGATCGAATGATCGCTGCATTGCCCAAAAAGGAACGAGATGCATTGCTGCTCATATCGCTGGAGGAGATGAGCAGCGCTGAAGCGGCCAAGATATTAGGTACGACCGAGACCTCGATCCGAGCGCGGGTATTTCGCGCCCGCCGGCGCCTCGCAGAGAAATTGCAGAGACTAATAGGAACGAAGTATGGACGTTGAGAAGCAAAAGTCTGGATTCGAAGATTTCGATCGCTGGCTCGATATTGCTCTGCGGCAGCGGGTGACTGCGGAGCCTCGAAGCGGTCTCGAAGAACGTGTGCTAGCGAGGCTCGCGGCCCAGCCGACGCAGCGCTTTGGATGGTGGCCAGTATGGGCCACGGCTGCGGGAATCTTTGTGATAGCTATTATTCTCGCGCTGATGTATCCGTACCGGCAGGAGCGGATCACAAATGGGCAGCATCCCGCGGCCGGTTCATCCGGCTCTGGAACTCAGGCTGCACAGTCAATATTTTCTCAATCACGCGACACAACAGCATCATCGGTCCGAAAAAGAATGCTGGCCAAGACTGCGCCGCGATTAGCAGCCGCGCAGCGCCCAAATCTACCTGAACCTGAGCGATTGCCAAAGCTAGCAACATTTCCCGCACCTCGTCCCGAGACCACGCAGGAGCGTCTGCTGGCGCGACTTGCCGCGCAGCCCAACGTTGTCAAGGTCGCAAGCGTTTCGGATGATGGCATGCCGCTGAAGGAGCTCTCGATTCCTGAATTAAAAATCGATCCGATAGAAGGAACTCCGCCGGACAATGTTCGCCGAGATGAACTTGGGAGGAAAGATGCATTACAAGAACGCAAATAAATGCTTGGTTTGCCTGATTATTCTCTTTGCTGCGGACCGGGTTTGCGCACAAGAAACCAAACCGCAACCGTCGACCAACACATACAAGGTCGAGTACGTATTCTCAGAGAACCAGGATGGCAAGCGGGTCAACGCTCGCAGCTATAGCACCCTTGTTCGTGTTCGCGAACGGGGCAGCATCCGCCTGGGAAGCCGGGTACCAGTGGCAGTCGGCACGTTAAAGGAGGGCAGCAGCAGTCAATTTCAGTATATGGATATCGGCGTCAACATCGATTGCCGTATAGGGGACGAATTCGATTCAGGAATCGCTCTGTTCACAAATGCCGAGATAAGCAGTCTTACCGACGCGAATCGTGTCGGCAACCCCGTCGTGCGACAGTCGAAAATTCAAGTGGAGAGTATCGTACCCCTGGGGAAACAGGTTCTTCTCACCAGCGCCGACGAAGTGGAAGGGACCAGGCGCATCCAACTTGAAGTGACAACGACGAAGGTGAAATAGCGCATTCTCGCAGAGACGCAGCATGCTGCGTCTCTAACCGCACTTCTTGGCCCCGACGATTCCTAGTTCGCCCGCTCTGGCTCGCCTACCATCGCCTTCAGCAGCATGTTTACCAACGTCAGCAAAATGGCTCCAATCAGTGCCGAGAAGAAGGATCGAATGAAGAATCCGGGCACTATAGCCGAGGTGATCTCGAGAATGATGGCGTTGATGATGAACCAGAAGAGCCCAAGCGTAAGGATTGTGAACGGAAAAGTGAGGATCTTGAGCACTAGACCAAGGGTTGCATTCAGAAAGCCAAAAATCAGCGCGCCAAGCAAGGCTGCGCCTAGTCCAGTGACGAAAAATCCAGGCACAACATAGGACACGATCAGCAGGCTCAGGGACATCAATAGCCAGCGAACAAGTGCAGGGATCATAGCAAGCGCAGGGCTCGCTCGCGCTAGTAGATTTCTGCTTCGAGGAGATGCAGATCGACGAGCAGCCCGTAGGTTCTCAGCAGGTTATATACCATGAAGCCCTGTAAGAACAGGGGCAGCAGCATCATAAACATGCCATCGCCCATGATGGCGTTCACAGCTATGAAGATAGTTCTGCAAGCGTAGAGTCCGATCGCGAAGAGTAGTGCCTTCAAGTTCAACTTAAACGTGTAGAACCCAAGAATGGAGAACGCCACAAAGACAACCCCGGAGCTGATCGCGATCGGCAAATTGTCTCTGCTGAAATACATTTCGAAAAGCGAGAGAGCGGCAACCGCGAAGAAACGCGCTGAGGCCCGTTGAACCATTCGCGTTACCAGGCTTCGCGAAGCCGATGTATCTACTTTTTTCGCTATGAAGGTTGTTTCGTTGAATACGGTTTCCTTAACCGGCTCTTCAGCCTTAACTCCCTGCACACTCTTACCGAGATAGGTGACATCTTCGACTTGCTTGATTCTGAGTTCGGGCCCCTGATAGATGGTCTCCCGGTCCGGCATGATGAGGTCATGCGCAATTCGGCCGAGCTTAGCAAACATCTCCGGGATCGCCCCTTCGTGAACGGTTACGGTTTGTGGCTTTGGGAGCTGTGCAAGTTCTGCGCTCGTGTAGCGCCGCGTGATGTGTTCGGGAACCTCGCCCACGTGAACGGTTTCTCTGGAAGCGGAGCTCGCCGGCTGCTTCGGCTTGAAGAGCTCTATATCGGGACCGTCGTAGACGGTTTCCTTGACCGGCGCGGAGGTGGAATCGCTGCTCATGGATAGACCAGGGGTCGACCTTCAATAACTTGGTCAGGCCTCTATTTTGAGGGCAAGTGCCGCCGCGATCATCACTAGTAAGGAGCCCAGAGATTACCTTAGTAAGTTCGTGCTAACTTGCGAATTCGCTCCGGTGGCGACTGTAAAAGAAGTAGATTGCCAAACCTACGATTAGCCACGCAAAGAAGCGCAGCCAGGTAAGAATTGGAAGTCCAGCCATGAGCAGGAGACAGAACGCCACGCTGAGGATCGGGGCCACAAGTCCACCTGGAGAGCGAAATCCGCGATGCCGCTCAGGTTCGCGGTAACGCAGAATCAATACTCCAATCGACACTAGAACGAACGCAAAGAGTGTTCCGATATTGGAAAGGTCGGAAGCTGTGCCGATATCCAGTAATCCAGCCGGAAGCCCAACGACAAATCCCGCCACCCAGGTCGAAAATGCTGGCGTCCGAAAGCGAGGATGGACGTTGCTGAAGAGCTTGGGCAGTAACCCGTCGCGGGACATGGAAAACCATACACGGGCTTGCCCCAGCTGAAATACGAGGATGGAAGAGATCATTCCCATCATGGCACCAAACAGCACGACCAATCGAATCCAACGCAGCATGCCACCGCCAGGAATCCAGGAAAGCTTCTTGAGTGCGTTCACTACCGGCGCGGCGTCGTCAATCATTGACTGCCATGGCACAAGTCCGGTAAGCGTGACGGCAACGCCGACATAAAGCAGCGTGCAGATTACGAGTGTAGCGATGATCCCGAACGGTACGTCGCGCTGAGGATTTTTTGCTTCTTCAGCAGCCGTCGAGACAGAATCGAATCCGATGTATGTAAAGAAGATGATCGAGCCGCCGGTCAAGACTCCGGACCATGCATTGGGAAAGAAGGGGTGATAGTGGGACCGATTGACGAAATGCGCGCCGGCGATAATGAATGCCAGGATCGCGGAAATCTTTAGCAGAACCATGACGTTGTTCGTCTCCGCCGACTCGCGGATGCCCCGCACCAAGACAACGGTGATCAGCATCACGATCAGAAACGCCGGGATATTGAACCCCAGGTGCCAGCCCGGGGCATAGATCATGTTGCCCGCTAGGTCGGTTAGACCTCCGGGAAGATACGCTGGACTAATCCATTTCGCGGTGGGATGAATGCCGAACCAGTCGAATAGATCGACGAAATGCGCCGAGAATCCAATGCATACAGCGATGTTGCTGACCGCGTACTCAAGGATCAAGTCCCAGCCGATGATCCAGGCAATCAGCTCTCCGATCGTTGCATACGTATAGGTGTAAGCGCTTCCCGCAATGGGAATCATGGACGCCAGTTCGGCATAGCACAGCGCTGTGAAGGCGCAGACGGTTGCTACCAGAACCAGCGAGAGCGCCAATGCCGGCCCAGCTCCAGGGCGGCCGAACGTGGCGGAGTGTCGGATCAAGTAATCCAGCAACGGAGCGTTCAGGATGGAGGAGGTGTCGAATTTCTGTCCCGCGATCGCAGTGCCGATCACAGTAAAGATGCCGGAACCGATAACCGCGCCGATGCCGAGCGCAGTTAAAGACCAAGGGCCAAGCGTCTTTTTTAGCCGATGCTCCGGCTCCTCGGAGTTTGCGATTAATTTGTCGATGGACTTCTTGGCGAAAAGTTGGCTTGCCAGAGCTAGGCTCCCGGTTTCGGGATAGGAATGCGCTGCATCGATTTCAATGGAAGTTGCTGGATAGGTCAAGGAGAAAGCCCACAGTAATCGCGTGAGCTTTCTTAGAATTTCGACTTGCCAAATCACGCCCAATTCACAGATGTTTTTCGAGCGCCACGAATGTGCCAGATCGGCAAAAACTTCCGCGCGGGGCTCTTCACTGTGAAATCGAAGCAAGATTCAGCGAAAAGCCCGATTATTTCCGAAATAATCACAGAAAATCCGCGAAAAATGCGGTTTTTCCTCTTGACACGGAGAAGCAATTAGTCGCATGGTAACGAGCGGATGTTGCAAAAACCCGCATGGATACAGGCGAAAACGCTTTTCTTCTCCGCTCGTGTGCGATAAGATAACGCTCGATTCGCAATCCAATTTCCCGACTCAACCCCGCTAAGGAGGATTCATGGCATCAGGCATGACCAAGACAGCCCTCGTCCGCAACATGGCCGAGAAACTTGAAATCAACAACAAGCAGGCAGCAGCGTTCCTTCAGCATCTCGCTGATACCGCTATTAAGGAAACCAAGAAGAACGGCGTGTTCGTGATCCCCGGACTTGGCCGCTTGGTGAAGGCCGAGCGCAAGGCACGCATGGGCCGCAACCCCCAGACGGGCGAACCAATCAAGATCAAGGCCAAGACCGTCGTGAAGTTCCGCGTCGCCAAGGCTGCGAAGGACTCCATCGCTCCGAAGAAGGGCTAGTTCGAGTCTAGGAAAATGCGAAGGCCGGCATCATGCCGGCCTTTTCGTTTGTGTGTTGTTGTCATTCCGAGCCGCTGTTTTTGCGGTTGGGAATCCCTACAATCGCCCGTGCTGGCGCATCATCGATTCAGACAGCCGGGAATCAACACCTATTCGTGGCCGCTCAAGTATCATGGATCTATAGGGATTCCTTTCTCCGCGAATGTCCGCGGCGGCGGACATTACGCTCCGTTCGGAATGGCAAAGAAGGCTAATGGATCGTCAGTACATCCGAAATTTCGCAATCATCGCGCATATTGACCACGGAAAATCCACGCTCTCCGACCGCCTGCTTGAGCTCACCGGTGCGCTCAGCGAGCGTGAAATGCAGGCCCAGGTGCTGGACGCGATGGACCTTGAGCGCGAGCGTGGAATCACCATCAAGGCGCATGCCGTCCGCATGATGTACACCGCCACAGACGGCCAGCAGTATCAGCTCAATCTGATCGATACTCCTGGCCACGTAGATTTCAGCTATGAAGTTTCGCGCTCACTCGCTTCGTGCGAGGGAGCTCTGCTGATTGTCGATGCCTCGCAGGGGGTGGAGGCGCAGACTTTGGCCAATGCATATTTGGCCATTCACAACGGCCTCGACATCATTCCTGTCATTAACAAGATCGATCTTCCAAGCGCGGATATCCCGCGCGCCAAGGAGATGATTGAACATGCCGTCGGGCTTGACGCCACGGAGGCGCTGCTGGTCAGCGCGAAGACCGGCGAAGGTGTTCCCGATGTTCTCGAAGCCATTGTGAAGCGACTGCCGCCGCCGAAAGGACCGGCCGATGCTCCTCTCCAAGGACTGATCTTCGATTCGTGGTTCGATCCGTATCGCGGCGTCATCGTTCTCACGCGAATTGTGGCGGGCACATTGCGTAAAGGCATGAAGATCCGTCTCTGGTCAAACGGCGAAGTCTTCGATGTGGAGCAGTTGGGCGTGCTCACGCCTAAGCCAGTTGAGATCGAGCAGCTCGAAGCTGGGGAAGTCGGTTTCCTGATGGCAAATATCAAGAATGTGTCACACGCGAAGATCGGTGACACCATCACCGAGGATGCCCATCCGGCAATCGAGGCTTTGCCTGGATTCGAAGAGCTCAAGCCGATGGTTTTCGCAGGTCTTTATACGGTCGATGCTCACGAACACACGCTGCTCCGCGATGCGCTTGAAAAGCTACGGCTGAATGATTCTTCATTCTTCTTCGAGCCCGAGAGCTCTGCCGCGCTCGGCTTCGGATTCCGCTGCGGATTTCTTGGCTTGCTCCATATGGAAATTATCCAGGAGCGCCTCGAGCGCGAATTCAATCTGAATCTTATTACCACTGCTCCGAGTGTGCGCTATCGCGTCACCAAAAGCGATGGGACCGTGATTGACGTTGATAATCCATCGAAGTGGATTTCCCAAAGTGAGATTGGCAAAGTCGAAGAGCCGGTGATCACCGCCATGATTATGACCAACGAAGAGTACGTTGGCGGAATTCTCAAGCTCGTCGAGGAGAAGCGCGGGAAGCAAAAGAACTTCGAGTATGTAAGCTCGAATCGCGTAATGCTGACGTATGAGCTGCCGCTGAACGAGATCGTGCTCGATTTCTATGATCGTCTGAAGTCGGTTTCTCGCGGGTATGCCTCTCTCGATTACCATCTCTCCGGTCTCTGGGAGTCGCCGATGGTGAAGCTGGACATTCTGGTTTCCGGCGATCCTGTCGATGCGCTCTCGATCATCGTGCATCGGGATAGTGCATACGAGCGAGGACGGACCCTCGCGGCGAAGATGAAAGAGCTGATCCCCAGGCAGATGTTTGAAGTCGCGATTCAAGCGGCGATCGGCGGCAAGGTCATTGCGCGCGAAACCGTTCCTGCGATGCGCAAGAACGTACTGGCCAAATGCTACGGTGGCGACATCACGCGAAAACGGAAACTGCTCGAGAAACAAAAAGAAGGCAAGAAGCGCATGAAGCGGATCGGTCGGGTGGACATTCCTCAGGAAGCGTTTTTGGCTGTGTTGAAGGTTGGAGAGTAGTGGCAAATATGGATCTTGTGGCACAGGCGCCCTCGCCTGTGTTGAGTTTGAGCAGAGCCACAGCCGAGGGCGGCTGTGCCACGGTGCTATCAGGGGCTGTAAAGAGAATGGTTCGTCTCCTCCTGTTCTGCGCCGTTTCGTTGCCACTTACCGGCCAAACACAAAGCACAGCTTTCCTCAGCTGCTGGGAAGGCAAGGACCGCGGCAATTTCCAATCGCGTCGTGCCAAGACAGGGACCGCGAAATCGAGCGGAGGCTTTGCTTACGCTGAGACGATCGCCGAAGCCACCAAAGACATGGGTGATGCGCAGTTCTGCAAGAACAAAGTGCAGCTCTTCTATTCCAAAGACGGAAAAGACTACAGAGTCATATATGAAAAAACCGGGCTCGAAGATCAAGGCGTGGGCATACGAGTCGTTGGCTGGTCGCACGCGGGGAGTCAGCTCCTGGCTGAGGTTGGCGTCTGGGGATACGACCGGGACATGGACGTCGTAAAGTCAGCCCTCGCGCTTGATTCCGCAACCGGCCAAGTACGCGAGCTGCCATTAAGCGATGCATTCGAGCGTGTTCTGGGAAAAGACTGCGAGTACGATTCTTCGGTAGTTGGATGGTCAAGCGATGATAGCGTTCTTGTTCGTGTCGCCAAGACGCCCGCAACCACCCGCTACAATCAAACTTTTTGCGTCGACAAGCCAACGGTGTACGCGTTTAACCTGCAGAGCGGAAATCTGCAGCGTAGCGGACCGTAGCCACCGTCGCCGATCAGGGTTCGCCGTCACTCTCAATCCAGATCTGACTGCCCTGCTCCCCAACGCTTAAGATATCCTCAACATCTGTTTTTCTATGAGCGCGGAACCTCTCCTTGTTGTGATACTCGGCTCAACAGCGAGCGGCAAGACAGCCCTGTCGCTTAAGCTGGCCGAGCAATTCGGAGGTGAGATCGTAAGCTGCGATTCAGTCGCGGTATATCGCGAGCTGGAGATCGGCACGGCGAAGCCAACGCAGGCGGAGCGGTCGCGGGTTCGTCATCATTTGATCGATGTTGCCTCACCCGCTGAAGAGTTCAGTGCCGGTGACTACTCACGTCTGGCGCGGAAAGCGGTCACCGCGATCCGCGATCGTGGGTGCTTGCCCATTGTCGTTGGCGGTACCGGGCTGTACTTGCGCGCGCTGCTCGAAGGTCTTTTTGAAGGCCCTACTCGCTCCGAGCAGCTCCGCATTCGCCTACGTCGGAGCGCCGATCAGCGGACGATCGAACATTTGCACCGCATTCTTTCTCGGTTAGATCCCGAAGCTGCGGCCAGAATTCATCCGAACGATACGCCCAAACTCATTCGTGCCATCGAAGTTTGTCTGCTGGCAGGCGAGCGACTCACTGTAATGTGGGACAAGGGACGCGACCCGCTAACAGGTTTCCGCATCCTGCGCATAGGACTGGAACCCGACCGCAATGCTCTCTACGAACACATCAATGCCCGTTGCACAGCGATGTTCGAAGCCGGCCTTATCGACGAAACGCGACGTTTGCTGACGGCCTACCGGACAGTGGACACTGCAAATGATTCTGATCCGCGACCGATTGCGCGTCCGCTCAGATCACTCGGCTATCGCCAGGCAATGCAGCATCTCCGGGGCGAGATTTCAGCAGAGCTGGCTCTACTCGCCGCTCAACAGGCTCATCGCAATTATGCCAAGCGCCAGCTCACCTGGTTCAGCCGGGAGCCGGATGTGAGTTGGTTTCCCTCGTTTGGAGACGATCCAGAAGTCCAGCGCGAAGTAGGAAAGATAGTGGCACGTGAGATGGAGCTATCGAGTGAGCAGCCGCCGAGAGTCACTTCGGAATCAACTATAACTTCGCTAACGAGCACCAGCTCCACCGAGAAGCTAAAGATCTTCTAGGTTCCGTCCGGCGAGCTCCGAAACGCTTCCATTCCGACTTTTTTTCGAGAATTTCTCTGTTATCTTCCCTGCATGCTGAATTTCAGGCCTTTAGCAGTTGTCCTCCTTCTCTTACTCGTCATTCCTGCTTTTGCAAAGGACGAGAAGTTTTCTAAAGCTGGTCCGGTTCAACTTACGTCTGACGGCAATAAGTGGGCGGAAAAGACCCTCAAAAAGATGTCGCTCGAAGAAAAGATCGGGCAGATGATCCAGATCCGCGCGTACGCGGATTTTCTCAATGTGGAAAGCGATGCATATCGGCAAGTCAGTGATGCGATCAAGAAATATCACCTAGGCTCGATCATTCTGACGGTGCGTGTTTCTGACGGGCTCCTCATAAAGGACTTGCCTTACGAAGCCGGGGCCGTGACGAACCTTTTTCAGAAGGAATCGAAGCTGCCACTGCTCGTCGCAGCAGATTTTGAACGTGGCCTTTCGATGCGACTGAATGAAACTCCCGCGTTTCCTCATGCGATGGCTTTTGGAGCCACGCAAAATCCGTCCCTGGAGGAAAAGTTTGCCGCCATTACTGCCCAGGAGTCGCGAGCCATCGGTGTGCACTGGAATTTCTTTCCTGTCGCCGATGTAAATATCAATCCGAAGAACCCGATCATCAACACGCGTTCGTTTGGCGAAGATCCGCAGGCCGTCGCAGCGATGGTAGCGGCCTACATCAAGGGATCGCGTCAGAATGGAATGCTGAGCACGGCCAAGCACTTTCCGGGACACGGGGACACTGCTACCGATTCCCATCTCGGGGTGGCTATGGTCTCGGGAGACACCCGGCGGCTTGAGTCTGTCGAGCTGCCGCCGTTCCAGAAAGCAGTGGAGGCCGGCGTGGACTCGATCATGGTAGCGCACGTCACTATTCCCGCTTTGGAGCCCGATGCAGACAAGGTGGCAACGACTTCAGGGAAAATTGTGACTGACCTGCTCAAGAACAAGATGCACTTTCGAGGCCTAGTCGTTACCGATGCCCTCGAAATGCATGGTTTGACTCGCCTTTATCCTGAGGACGGTCCCAATCCCGCAGGACGCGCCGCAGTGGATGCTGTGAGGGCGGGCAACGATATGGTTCTGCTGCCGTCGGATCTCGATGGCGCCTTCAACGGGCTTGTCGAAGCGGTCAAGAATAAAGAAATTTCGCAACAGCAAATTGATGCATCGGTGCTCAAGATTTTGCGTGCCAAAGCATCGCTCGGCCTGCATAAGGCACGCCTCGTCGATTTGGAGAATGTCTCGCGTCTCGTGAGCCGACCGGAGAGCATCGATTTCGCGCAGCAGGTCGCCGACTCGGCCGCAACTCTCGTCCGCGACAATGGACAGGTTCTCCCTTTACCTCTCTCAGCACAGCGTCTTACCGGAACCTACACCTCATCGAATGCGTATCGCTCTTCGGGTACCGGAGCGCCGGTAGTGGCAGTGATTATGACTGATGATGTTCGCAGTGAATACGGCCGCGTCTTTGAACTCGAGCTGCGTCGTCGAGCGAAGGCCAAGGTTTATCTCATAGATGGTGCCATCGCAGCAGGCATGACGCCGGAAATTCTCGATGCCGTCAAGCAAGCAGAGAAGGTCGTGGTTGCGGCTTACGTCGTTCCAACAGCAGCTAAGCAGACGGTCGTCAACGGACTACTGACAAACACCGTCGGTCTGAGCGATGCAACAGGAAATCTCATGCGGCAGTTACTTCAAGCAGCAGCGCCAAAGACTGCGGTGATTGCGATGGGAAATCCGTACCTGGCATCGAACTTTCCCGATGTGCAGACGTATATATGCACGTACTCGAACGCGCCTACTTCGGAACGAAGTGCAGTGAAGCTGCTGTTCGGCGAGATGCAACTCAAGGGCAAGCTCCCGGTCAGTCTGCCCGGCATCGCTGATCGCGGTTTCGGTTTGGAACTCAAGCCGCAGGAACTGCGCGTTGCTTCGGTGCCAGTGAAACCTACATCAGGAGCAGCTCAAATCGAATGAAATCGCGCATACTTCCATTCGCAAGTTTTGCGCTGTTAGGCGCCGCTCTGGCGCTAACGGCTTGTGTAAACGTAAAGAAGAGCGATAACGGCGACAACGTTGATGTCAAGACGCCTTTCGGCTCTGTTAGCGTCCGCACCGATCAGGTGAAGCCGGAGGAGACTGGGCTGAGCGTCTACCCAGGCTCTCATCTCGTTCCGAAGCGCGGCCATGACCACGATCAGGCGAACGTGAACATCGCAAGTCCCTGGGGACAGCTGAAGGTCATCGCGCTCAACTATCACTCCGATGATTCACCCGATAAGGTGCTCGACTGGTACCGCAAAGATCTGCAGCAGAAATACGGAAAGTTCCTCGAGTGCAAGGGCGGAGACGTTTCCCTGCACGGCCGCCACGAAGGTGACGGTAACCAGCTCACCTGTGGTAGTAGCGAACGCAGCAACGGCAAAGACTTCACGTACTCTTCGGGCGACAGAAATACTCTCGAGCTGAAAACCGGAACCAACGACAAGCAGCACATCGTCGCAGTGAAACCTGAAGAGGGAGGAAGCAACATCGCGCTCGTATACGTGCAGAAGCACGGGGAGAGGGATTCGATCTAATGTAGAGGCGCAGCATGCTATGTCTTTGCTATACCCTCCACCCCCAGGAGTATGGATTTCCTAGCCGTATAGGTAAGACGCAGCAGGCTACGTTCTCTACCGGAGCTCCGCTTGCGCAGTCCCAACTTACTGATTTAAGTTCGACAGGTGGAACAAACCTGCCATCGCTGCCACGCCGTGCTGAGTCCTGACACCGCTTTTTGCAGCCAATGCGGCGCCCCTCAGGTTCGTGTTCCGGAAACGGCGACTCCCTCTTCTACAGCCAATAATCCTGGTTTGACAACTCCCGATTTGCTCGCCCAGGGTCCCAGTTCTTTGGTTAACTGGAGACATGCTCTACCGTCTGCCAGTACTGCCGGACTGGTGATGGCAATAGCCTCGACGCTGCCGGTGGTGAGTGTGCTGTTCCCGTTATGGATGCTCGGCGGCGGATGGCTGGCCGTCACCCTCTACCGACGACGCTCGCCAATGCTTTCGCTGTCTTCGGGCATCGGCGGAAAGATCGGCGCTCTCGCCGGACTTCTGGGATTTCTCTTCTTCGCGGTATTTACCTCGTCTTATCTCGCTATCGAAACCTTAGTCATGCATCAGGGAGAGCAGATTCGGTCGGCGTTGCGCAGCGCGCTCGACCAGGCGGCGGCAAATAATCCTCAGACGCAGGCGATCTCCCAGTGGATGCAGACTCCCGAAGGACTCGCCGTGCTGGTGGTGTTCGGAATGTTTCTGTTTCTGATCGCATTCCTGTTGCTCTCAACTGCGGGTGGCATATTTGCCGCATCTCTCGGTCGGCGGCGGCTTCGGTAATTCCTGTCCTTGGGTTTTAGGGAGGGGCACGGATTTCACCCGTGCCGTTCGGGTGAAACTCGTTTTTATTCCGGATAGCTCCGTGCCTTTCCCTCAAGCGGTGGACTTCAGGTTCGTAGTCAGGTAGCGCAATTGGTCGGAACGATGTTAGAAATGTTCTTTCTAATTCGCGAAGGTGACTATCCCCCAAGCCATGCCGATCCAAGATCGAGTTGCCGCCGCCCGACGTGTTGATGAAGTCCTGCGCAACACCATTCAGCAGGCTGGATTTCGCTTGAAGTACCGCATTAGCGCAAATCCTCCTGTCAACACAGAGCTTGGGGAGAGCCCGGAGATTGTGGTTGAGTTTGCTGGTCCTGATAGCCCGTTGCTCTTGGAACGTAACGGAGAACTCTTGCGCGCGCTCGAACATGTTTCATTAAAGGTCCTGCGGCTAGAATCGGAGGAGCACGACAAGCTCAGCTTTGACTGCATGAGTTTCAAGACGCTGCGAGCGCAGGAGTTGAAGCTGGCAGCCGAAGTCGCAGCCGAACGCGTACGCAAGACCGGCCAGCCGTATCAATTTGCGCCAATGTCTGCTCGCGAACGCCGCATGCTCCACCTCGCCATGCGGGACCACGCCGACCTGCGCACTGAAAGCTCCGGAGTGGCTGAAAGACGCTTCGTTGTGGTTTATCCGCGAGATTACAAAGGCGCCGTTCCGGCTCCGATGCAGACCGGCAGACGAAGATAGGATAAAGTTGTACGGCGGCAGTGGAGGTCTTCATGCTGCGATCAATCATCATCCTTGCTTTGTCTCTTTCCTCATGCCTCATTGCCGCGGGGCAAATACAGGTTTCCGACCCAAACCCGGTTGTTCACAAGCTTAGTCTTAGCAACGTCTACAGTGTGTCTCCAGCGGAGCAGCAGCGCATTGTTGGCGTGGTTTTAAATGGAATTGGAACTGTGTTTCATCAGAAAGACAGTGAGTTCTTCGATGAGATTGCCGAACGAATCCGTTTTGAATTTCAAACCCTCGGTTATTTCAAAGTGTTCGTGAACAAACCCTTGGTTAAGGCTATTGGCAAAGATGGCGAGCGGGAGGTTGTGGACGTCGACGTAAGAGTTGACGAGGGCGCGCAATACAGGTTGAAAAAGATTCAATTGAAGAATGGCTCGGCATTTCCTTTAACGGAATTGCGAGCGGCATTTCCAATTGCTGACGCGGATATTTTCGATCGAGCAAAGATTGCAAGAGGTCTTGAAACCTTGCGTCAGCTGTATGCAGGCAAAGGTTTCGTGAATTTTTCAGCAGTACCGGAAACAATGGTTGATGAAGATGCTCACACAATTTCGCTGTCCCTCGACTTGGACGAAGGCGAGATCTTCTACCTGGGTACGCTAACAGTTCTTGGCGTCGAATCAGAGCCGGGAGCGCGTGCCAAGCTGCTGACGATGTGGAACTCCTATCAGGGGAAAATCTACGATTACAGGCTGCTGCCGCTGTTTTTAAAGGATGTCGGTGCTCGTCCAGAGGTGAAACCGGAGCAGATATTTAAGATTTCTCCAGACGCCAAGGCCAAAGTCGTAAACGTTTCTATGACGCTGGCAAAACCGCCAGTCTTTTAAAGAGCTTACGCTCTCTAATCCCACAGAACTACTCTTAACCGAAAACCGGGCCGCCGAGTGCCGAAGGCCGGCTTTGTTTTACACTTAAAGTATAGGAGAAGCACAAGAAGTGGCGATTTACCTCCCTGGAACTCAGGAAGAGCAGGAACTCGCGCTCGACGAACTCACGCCGCGCGAGATCGTTTCCGAACTCGATAAGTACGTTGTGGGCCAGAACGCCGCCAAGCGCGCCGTGGCCATTGCGCTGCGCAACCGCATGCGCCGGCAGAAGCTCTCGCCCGAACTGGCGGAAGAGATCATGCCGAAGAACATCATCATGATTGGCCCCACGGGAGTGGGCAAGACTGAGATCGCCCGCCGCCTCGCGCGTCTCGCGAACTCTCCATTCCTGAAAGTCGAGGCTTCGAAATTCACCGAAGTTGGATACGTCGGCCGTGACGTGGAATCCATCGTCCGCGACCTGGCTGAAATTGCAATCGACATGGTTCGCGAAGAGCGCCTCGAGGAAGTCGAGGATAAGGCTGAGGTCAATGCTGAGGAGCGTCTTTTGGATCTGCTGTTACCGCCTACAGCATCCTCCCCAGCGACTGCCGGTCTTGCCTTGGGAACAGGCGACGGCGACTCTCAATCGCGTACCCGCGAGAAACTTCGCCAGCAGCTTCGCGAAGGCAAGCTCGACGATCGGACAGTCGAGCTTGATGTCCGCGAACGCTCAATGCCCGCCTTTGAGATCATCTCCAACCAGGGCGTGGAGGAGATGGACATCAACATCAAAGACATGCTGCCCAACATCTTCGGCCAACGCACCAAGAAGCGGAAGATGAAGGTCAGCGAAGCCTTCGAATACCTGATTCAGGAAGAAGAACAGCGCCTGATCGATATGGATCTGGTCACCCGCACTGCGGTCGAGCGCGTGGAGCAGTCGGGCATTGTCTTTCTTGATGAGATCGATAAAATCGCAGGCCGCGAAGGCGGCCATGGCCCTGATGTTTCGCGCGAAGGCGTGCAGCGTGACATCCTTCCGATCGTGGAAGGCACCACAGTCAACACTCGGTATGGCATGGTACGCACCGACCATATTCTTTTCATCGCAGCTGGAGCCTTCCACGTTTCCAAGCCGAGCGATCTGATTCCGGAGCTGCAAGGGCGTTTCCCGATTCGGGTCGAGCTGCAGTCCCTGACGATTGAAGATTTCATTAAGATTCTGACCGAGCCGAAGTCGTCGCTGGTGAAGCAGTACACAGCGCTACTGGAAACCGAAGGCCTGAAGCTGGAGTTCACGCGCGACGCCCTTGACGAAGTTGCCCACTTTGCCTTCAGGGTCAACGAATCCACGGAAAACATCGGCGCCCGTCGGCTGCATACCATTATGGAACGCGTGCTCGATGAGATCAGCTTCGCCGCGCCGGAGATGGCAAAGGAAAAGAAAGACAAAGTTCTGGTAGACGCAGATTACGTGAAGAAGATGGTGGCCGACATCGCCAAGGATCAGGATCTCTCGCGCTACATTCTGTAGGCGCTACAGTACGAACCGCTTCGTCTCAGATACTCTCATTCCGAAGCGCGTGGTTTTACCGTGAGGAATCTGCTGTTTCTCTGGCGTCGCGGCGATACGAACCGAGGCTTCGTTACTTCGGTCAGCCGTGATTCTCTTCGGCCGCAACGGCGTGTTGTAAGCTTGAAATATGGACATGACCTGGGTGACTGACCGCATTGCGGTTGGGGGAGGTATCTGGAACGAACTGAAGATGATCGAGGTGGCTGAGGCTGGCGTCACGCACGTCATCAACATGCAAATCGAGTTCGACGATCGCCATTTGGGCGTACCCCACGGCATCCATATTCTCTGGAATCCCACTGACGACGACTTTCAACTCAAGCCCCGGGAACTGCTTCAATGTGGAGTGGACTTCGCCCTCGAAGCGCTTGAGCACTCTAAGACTAAGATCTTCATCCACTGTGCTGCCGGAGTTCACCGCGCTCCCATGATGACGTTGGCCCTCCTGCGTGCCATGGGATGGGAGCTCAAGGAAGCCATGAAGCTCATCCAGAAGCGACGACCAGTGGTCGATTTCGCCGCCGTGTACGTGCGCAGCGTGGAAGATTTCATCAAAGGCTATGCGCCGGAGCTTGCCGGCGCCGAATAGACGCGGATTTCGCGGTATCATCCTCCTCCGGTGATCCAGGTCAAACAACATCTGCGCCCGATGCGCGGGGGCGCCCAAAGCCATCTCATGTTTGCCGACGATGGGCACTACTACGTCGTCAAGTTTCAAAATAACCCCCAGCATATTCGAGTCTTGGCGAATGAACTGATAGCTACGCGGATTGCCGAGCGCGTAGGGTTGCCAGTTCCCATAATGGAAGTGGTCGAGGTAAGCTCATGGCTTATCGAGAACACCCCAGACCTGCGGATCCGCATAGGCTCATCCAGTATTCCCTGCCAGCATGGGCTCGCCTTGGGCGGGCGTTTCGTACTGGGACCTCTCGAAGGCCAGGTCTTTGACTATCTTCCTGCTTCGGCTCTCGACCGCGTTCGTAATCTCGACGCCTTCGCCGGCATGCTGGCGCTGGATAAATGGACCTGCAATTCTAATGGCCGCCAAGCTGTATTCTGGAAGAAGACTCGAGATAAGAAATACACGGCAACATTTGTCGATCAAGGTTATTGCTTCAATGCCGGCGAGTGGAGCTATCCAGATTCGCCTTTGCGTGGCGTCTATCCGCGCAATGAGGTCTATGCCGACGTGCGCGGATGGGAATCGTTCGAGCCCTGGCTTTCCCGAATTGAGAACATCGATCCCGCAATCCTTTGGGAAATCGCAGAAAGCGTTCCGCCCGAATGGTACGGATCGGCTGTCGACGACCTTGAGCACTTAATCGAAGGATTGATCAAACGCCGCACAATGGTTCGGGATCTGATTGATATGTTTCGTACCTCCAGTCGCGAGCCTTTTCAGAATTGGGAAGCCAGGACTTCCCAGATGGCGTCGCATTCTCCAGCAGGAAGCTAAATCTAAGGAAACTGCGACGGACACGCAGGTCTGGAAAAGAGATGATCCCGGAACCTATGTTTACTAAGTAGTAATATTCAGCTAGCAAAACGAGATATAACTAACCTGACTTTAAGCTCAGAGTCGCGGAATCTAAAGGAGTTAGTGCATTCAAACCCCGGGGTAACCCCAGATTTTCGCGGGGTAACCCCGGCGATTTTGTTTGGGGTAACGCCGAATGTGGCGGGGTAACCCCGGGGTTGGGGGCTAACTTGTTGGTTAACCACCGCGCATAAGTTGCTGCCATCGGGGAGTTGAGCGGAGAGGCGCGCGACTGACGATGAGCAACGTTGCACTCCAAGTACCGATTTGGTATTGATGCCCAGCATCTCTCTCCTTGATACCGCAGAACGTCAGCAAATAGCAACGTTCATCCGTTGCTCTAGCTTGCAAGTCCATCAATCAGATCAGTGCCTTGCGGACCATGCCAAAAATATTTTCGCAATCCGTTGTTCTAAAGCATTTTCATTTGAGGGTTCATCGTGGGCTCGTTGTCCGCACAGGCGAGACGGGTTGCAGAAGACAATAAATGCGGTTCTCCTCACAGTTCCGCACTGCCGCACGCGGTGGTGATGTGCCGCCCTTTCAGGGCTCAATTGTGTTTGTAATGCCAACCCACGGCTTACGCCAATGGGCTACCAAAATGTCGGGCTTCGCCCTGTGTCATTGGATCTGTTCTAAGACGTTTGGACCCTATCCCGCCTTGGCAACTTCGCCATGTTGAGCTGGAGCTTTCTGCTTAAGAATGCGCACGAACTCGCGCATCCATGCAGGATGATCGGGCCAGGCGCGGGCGGAAACCATGTTTCCATCGACAACCGCTTCACTGTCGACGAAATAGGCTCCGGCGGCTTTTACGTCAGGCTCCAGCGCCGGATAGGCTGCTGTTCGTCTGCCCTTGAGCGCACCTGCCGCGGCTAGAACGAGCGAAGCATGGCAGAGCTGGGCTACCGGTTTCTCGCGATCGAAGAAGTGCCTGACAATGCGTTGGCAGTGAGGGTTGTTGCGGATGTACTCGGGCGCGCGCCCGCCGGGTATCACCAGAGCCACGTAGTTGGCTGGATCGACCTCGGCAAAGGAGATGTCTGCGTTCCAGCTGTACCCTGGCTTTTCTGTGTAGGTGTCATAGCCCGGCTCAAAATCGTGCACCACGAAGTGCAGCTTCTTCTTCGTGGGAGCTGCGATGTGAACCTCGTATCCTTCTTCCTTCAATCTCTGATAGGGATACATCACTTCCAGCGACTCTGCGGCATCTCCGGTGAGAATTAGAACTTGGGGAGTGGACATGGAGCAACCTCCTTTGCTAATTCTTCCACATTTCCGGGCGCAGGATGTCGCACAGTCGCCGTCGCTTCTGCAGGCATACTCGTAAATCGCTCGGAGGCAAAAGGCGAACACAAAGGTGACGAAGGCGAAATAAGAGTCTCACAACGGTTAGAGGCGTTCATCTTCGTGACTTTGATGTTCCCTTATGACCTTCGTGTTCGGCGTGCGGAGTTCTCTCAATTTGCCCTATGAACGTCAACATTCCCGGCTGGTTGCAGCCGGGCGATTACTGGCTGGCGCGATTCGCGCTTGAAAAAGCTATCGGGACGCTGTTTCTCATCGCGTTCCTCAATGCCGTCAATCAATTCCGGCCGCTGCTGGGAGAACGGGGGTTGATGCCAGTTCCCCTGTTTGTGCGGGAGGTGCCATTTCGGGAATCACCGAGCCTGTTCTTCTTCTTTCCGCATGACAGAGCATTTGCCATGTCCGCATGGATTGGCGTGGCCCTCTCCGCATTGATCGTCTCAAGCCTCATCGATGGATATTCATGGGCATTGCTTGCGATCTGGGTTGTGCTCTGGGCGCTGTATCTCTCATTTGTGAATGTCGGCCAGATTTTTTACGGATTTGGTTGGGAATCGATCCTTCTTGAGGCTGGGGCTTACGCCGCGGTGCTGGGCGGCTCGGAAGCAAATAGTCAAGTTGCAGTGATGTGGCTCTTCCGCTGGCTGCTCTTTCGTGTGATGTTCGGCGCGGGGCTAATCAAGCTTCGGGGCGATTCCTGCTGGCGCGACTTCACCTGCCTCGACTACCACTATGAAACCCAGCCGATACCGAATCCGCTGAGCTGGTTTCTTCACCATGGGCCACAGTGGTCGAAGAAGGGGGGAGTGCTCTTTAATCACTTTGCCGAGTTGATCGTTCCATTCGCGTATTTTTTGCCGCAGCCGTTTGCGAGCATCGCCGGAGCGTTGACGGTCATTTTTCAACTGCTCATCTTTGCCAGCGGCAATCTCTCCTGGCTGAATGCTCTGACTGGTGTTCTAGCTCTCAGTTGCTTTGATGATCAGACGCTCGGATGGTTGGGCTTGCATGGGCGGGCAACGTATCCTCCCGATCTAGTGTTTAGGATTGTGACCGGAGCCGTTGTCTTTTTGGTCGTAGTGCTGAGCGTGAAGCCGGTAAGGAACCTTGTGTCCCGGCGACAGATCATGAACACCGTCTATAACCGCTTTCATTTTGTTGGGACGTATGGCGCGTTCGGCGGCGTTACGCGCGGACGCTACGAAATCGTGATCGAAGGAACCCCTGAAACTGTCATCACCGCCTCAACCAAATGGCGCGAATACGAATTCCAAGGCAAGCCTGGGGACCCGTCGCGCATGCCTCCGCAGATCGCGCCTTACCATCTTCGCCTGGATTGGCTGATGTGGTTCGCCGCCATGGGGTCCTATCACCGGCATCGGTGGTTCATTCATCTGATCGCGAAGCTGCTTCAGGGAGATGAAGCCGTCATTGGTCTCTTAAAGAGCAACCCTTTTCCTGACCAGCCGCCACGCTTTATCCGCGCTCAGCTCTATCTGTATCGATTTTCCTCCTGGCAGGAGAGAAGAAAGTTCGGTTTGTGGTGGATACGCGAGTTGTCGGGAAGCTACTTTCCCGCTGTGTCGCTCCAGAGTCCTGCGCTGCAGATGCTCCTTCGGCAGATGCGATGGAGTGAGGTTGAGTGAAATTTGATCCCCGTCATCCATACCTTAGAGATCAATCTTCCCGCTACTCAATTCACTACGTCTTCATGCGCCGAATTCTCAGGGAAAAAGCCTGAGAAGATTCCGGGGACGAACGCCTGAATTTCCGCAATGAGTGGTCGCTGCACAGGGATAGGACCAAAACAGAACCGTGTATAACGAAACCGGCGCGCTCTACTAAGTCGCTTCTGGCACGCCAATGCAAGAAGTGAGCATGCAGGTGCTCACAATTGCCATTGGGATAAACAGCGTTTCGCGCATTGATGAACACCAGACGCAGTTCAGAGGGAGCTCTGCTCGACACCGAATGGTACGTCGTTTGCATTCAGGTACTCAGAATTCAAAATCACAAAACAGCGCTCACGAGGAACCGTTCACGCAGACAAGGTTGCAATCCTCTGGGGCACGTTTGTTGCGCAGTCCTGACCGGCCGCGCTCGCAGGCGCTGTGTTTGTCAAAACCAGCGAGTCCCAAGATGAACCGCAAGCGCCGCACCGTTCTTTGGCTGTATACGGAAGATTATGACTACCTCAGCGCTGTGGCTGAGCACGATATGGATTCGAAGAATGTCTCTATGCACCGGCTTGTGAAAGCTCTGCGCGCCGCAGGCGTAAAGAGTTTTCTGCGTCTGGACGAGACTTTAAAGCGATTGCCCCCTCCACAAGGGCGGGCTTGAGCAAACGCCGGGATCCCCGGGGCTTCTCCGTCGGAGGAGCAAGCAGCGTAATCCTTGAGGGCACGTTAGCGGAGAGGGAGCGAAGAGGCATTGAACTTCTCCGCTCCCAATACAATGCTCCTTCACCTTAGGAGCGTGTTGATGAACTCTGCTTTTGGGAGATGGCGAGCTACTCACTTCTTAATTGCAGGAATACTGTGCTTGTCTGATCGAACAGGATTTGGCCAAAACTCGGCTGACGCCAACAGGTTGCGCTTCGAGATCAGCTTCCCCGCCAGCCTAAGCAGCAAGCCGCTGGATGGTCACATCTTGTTCGGCATTGCGAAGGACGAGAAGCCGGAACCGCGCTTCCAACTGCGGGAGGAGGAGGCGGAAAGTGCGCAGTTTTTCGGACTCGATGTGGATGCGCTCGCTCCCGGGAATAGCGCAATCATCGATTCCTCTACTCTCGGTTATCCGCTGGTCAGTCTCGAAGCGGTTCCAGCCGGCGACTACTACGTTCAGGCCGTACTCAATGTCTACGAAACCTTCCATCGGTCGGACGGACATACGGTGAAGCTCCCTCCCGATATGGGAGAGGGGCAACAATGGTACGAGAAGCCGGGCAATCTCATGAGTAAGCCGCAGCGCCTGCATATCGATCCCTCCCATGGAGGAGTCGTTCGCATTGCGCTTTCTGAAAGGATTCCGCCGATTCAGCCGCCGCAGGACACGCAGTACATCAAGCATTTCCGTATTCAGAGCAAGCTGCTCAGTGACTTCTGGGGCAAGCCTGTGTACCTGGGCGCGATCGTGGTTTTGCCCGAGGGCTTCGACAAGCATCCGAATGCTCACTATCCGCTGCTGATCGATCAGGGCCACTTCCCGGCGGATTTTCGCGGCTTTCGCACTGAACCGCCAACGCCGGATTTGAAAGACCGCGCGCGTAAGCGCGCTGAGGCGCAATACAAGCTGTATCAGGACTGGACCTCTGGCCGACTGCCGAAGATGTTGTTGCTGCAGATTCAGCACGCGAATCCTTACTACGACGACTCTTATGCCGTGAACTCCGCGAATTTGGGGCCATACGGCGACGCAATCCTGAGAGAACTCATTCCCGAAGTGGAGAAGCGCTTTCGCGGAATCGGCCAGCCTTGGGCTCGTGCGCTGACCGGCGGATCAACCGGCGGATGGGAGGCGGTTGCTGATCAGGTCTTCTATCCGGATGATTTCAACGGCGCCTGGGGTTTCTGTCCCGATCCTATCGACTTTCGCGCTTATCAGATTGTGAACATCTACGAAGATAAGAATGCGTTCTGGAGGCAGGGACCCTTTGGGCGAGTCCCGCGTCCGGAGATGCGGGAGCCGGATGGCAGTCTGAAAGCTGTGATGGAGCCGGCGGTTCGGCGCGAAGAAGTTATGGGCACTCACGGGCGCTCGACTGAGCAGTTTGGCATCTGGCAGGCGGTCTTCAGTCCGGTTGGTCCGGAGGGGTATCCAAAACCAATCTGGGATCCCAAAACGGGAGAGATCGACTCCTCAGTGGCGAGCTATTGGAAGGAACATTACGACCTGAATCACATTATGCAGCGGGACTGGTCCACTCTAGGACCGAAGCTCGCAAGTAAGCTGCATATAACAGTCGGCGATATGGATACGTGGTATCTCAACAATGCTGTACATTTCGCCCAGGATTTTCTCGACAGTCCGAAAAATCCGTACAAGGTAGCGACCTTCGAATATGGCTATCGCCAGCCGCATTGCTACGAAGGGGGCGGCAACATCAGCGTGACAGAATCGGCGGCGACGATGTTTCAGCGCGTCATGCCGCAAATGGGGCAGCACATGAAGGAAACTGCGCCCAAGGGCGCGGATATGAGCTGGGATTATTGATCTGCTGTACTGCTGAAGAAAAAAGGGGAGCACATGTGTGCTCCCCTTCGACTGTCATTCTGGGTTTAGAAAGTCAGCTTCAGGCCGTATTCCAATTGCCGTGGAGAACCGGCTGCATTCACGCCAGTTCCGAGCCCTATTCTGACCGAATCACGTCCACCCGGCAGTCCAGGTTTATCTACGGTTGTGCCGTTAATGTTGCCAGCCGAACCGTTCAGCACGCTGCCGAGCGTGTGTCCAGGAGAATTGAAGTTGGCGAAGTTAAAAGCATTGTAGAAGCCAACAGACGGCTCCAGCGAAATGTTCTCTCGTATTTTGATCGGATAGGCCAGCTTGAGATCGATGGTCTTCAGCCAGGTAAGTCCCATTTCACCAGCAGGCGCGAGCGGAAGGCTGTCCATAACCGCGCCTAATAGTACGAGCTGAGATTGAGTAAACAGGCCTGCGCTGACTAGAGCCTGTCCTGCAGGCGACAGCGTGCCGGCTACAGTCTTGTTGTAATTGTTAATCACGTTGTTAAGGCTTCCGGGACTGACACTTCGGTTGAAGGCCCCCAGATTTGTTTGCGGAAGGAGATGATTGATATTGGCTCCATCCCCAACGGGGTCGCTGGAGAAGATTTCCCCAGACCGTCCTTGATTCTCAATTCTCATGTCCTGGGCCAGCGGCGAGAAGAAGTGAGAACCGAAGCTCAGCATCGGACCATGCGTAATTTGGAAGCTGCCACCAAAGGAGATCTGGTTAGTGCGATCGAGCGAGTTTGGGCCCATGTGAGCTGTGGGATTGCGGAAGTCATCGGCCTCGGGAATGAAGTCCTGGTCGGAAGCCATGCTGTTGAATCTCGAAAGCGCATATGAGATCTGATAGCTGGCTGCGGTGATGCCGCGAATCGGGTTTCCTCTGTTTCCCACCAGCTTGACTTGTAGTCCGTTGTACTCGGACCGTCCGATCGGGAAGAGCATGTTGTTCTCGCCTACTAACGGATTAATGCCCGGGAAAGCGGCTCCAGTGTTTGGAGTTATAGGATTTCCGTTGCAATCGACGTTGAAAGCAGCTGGGGTTCCGAACAGGTAAGTGTTTCCTGAATCGAGACCGCAGCCGGCAAAGTCACTGATAGTCGCTCCTGCCGCGATCGCGCAATTGATGGCAGTTGCGTTCGTACCGCTGCAGCCTGTAAAGCCGCTGGTCGTCAATGCAATGGCATTCAAAGCCGCGTTCTTGTTTAAGAAGCGCGCATCTCCAACGTGATTCGTGTCATACGAGATCAGGTAATGTTCGCCGATGTTTCGAATGAAATCGGCACTCAAAACAAGACCCTGAGCCAGCTCGCGTTGAATTCCAATATTCATTTGAATGGAGCGCGGCGTCCGATAGTTGGGAGCAATGAAACCGTTTCCAGTGGAGTTTGGTCCATTGGCTAGAATATTGCCCAGGAAGTTCCCGTTTGCTTGCGGTCCGGCAGCCTTGGTCGCCGATATGAACGTACTCTCCAGCGCGGCGACCAGCGGAAGAACGGACCCAACTCGCTGACCGCAGATACCTGTAGCTATATCAACTCCGTTGACGCTGGTGACCGTCCCGCCGCCCGGCAGCCCAAGCTTGCCGCTGGGGCAGGGACTGTCTGTGCCGAAGAATAATCCCTTCTGCAGGCGGCTCGGACGATCGAAGAGAATGTTGTTGAAGACGGCGTTTTCCCAATAGAGGCCAGTGCCACCGCGAATGACCGTCTTACCCGAGTTGCCGGGGCTATAGGCAAAGCCAAACTGCGGACCGAAGTTAGAATTCGGCTGGCGCACGCGCCCGCCGAGTCCCGTTTGCCCAAATTGGTCCAAGATGAAGGCCTTTCCAGTGCACGGAACCAGCCCGTTGAACAATGTTGGATCGATCTGATCACAGGTCATAGGCGGCAGGTCGCTGTCTTGCCGTCCGGTGTCCCGCGAGTAGCGTATTCCGTAAGTCAGGGTGAGGTTTGGTCTGACCTTCCAGCTGTCTCCCATGTAGATGCCGAGCCGGTCATCATACTGTCCACCAGCGGGATAACTGAACTGAGGGATTTCAGTGAAGAATCCTTGGCCGTTGCCGACCAGAATGGACGAGATTTTGTAGTTAAGGGGATTTCCCGCTCCGCCGGGGAAAGGTCCTGTAGCCGCGTCGGCTTGCGCGGACAACGAATTCCTTGTTCTCGCTTCGGGAGCAAGCCCATAGAACGCTGCGAATCCGCCGCCCAGAATCTTATTGAAACTGAATCCATAGCGAAGAATATGGGCGCCAAGAATCTTGCTTCCGTCGTATTTAATCTGCTTGTTCGATTGGAAGGTCGCCTGAGGGGCAAGTCGCGAAGGTCCGAAACGAGTGACCACGCCCGGAGGTCCAATCCGAATCGCCACTGGAACGTTTCCAGCAGGATTGAAGACGCCAGGGTTACCGAGGACTGAGTCTGCGATGTGATTCTGGAACTTCAGGTAGCCGAAGCGGATGCTATGGGTGAAGGTTCCCGTATTGAAATCGAGTCCCACGCCGTGAGCAGGAGTGTTATCGCGATTGGCAAAGGGCTGGTATGTCGCACCGAACGCGCTGACGTCGCTGTTTGTGTGGTACGTGAAGCGGTAAAAGAGATGCATGTCGGGCCTGATTTGCCAATCCAGTTTGCCCATTGATGTGCTGTCACTAAATTTGGCGGGATAACCCGATGGCAAGCTCTGAAATGGCGGCGGCGGACTTAACGGCGTCAGAAATGGCTGGCGGATATGTTCGAGGTTCCCAAAAAAGAACAGCCTATCCTTAATCAGCGGACCACCGAGGCTGCCACCCATTTGATTTCTCTGGAAGCGAGTGTCCTGTCCTCCCGGGAAGTTCGCGATGCCCGCGCG
This sequence comes from Acidobacteriota bacterium, assembly GCA_003225175.1. NCBI lineage: Bacteria > Pseudomonadati > Acidobacteriota > Acidobacteriota bacterium. The sequence continues at coordinate 167,927 of QIBA01000030.1, read as the reverse complement.
TTTGTCACGGAAGAGATAAAACCCCTGGCCATGGACATGATTCGTGCCAGACCTCGTCACAACGTTTACAGCGCCTGAGGAGGTCAGCTCCGTAGATAAATCCAGCGTAGATTGGCTGAGTTGAAACTCCTTAATAGCTCCAGCAGAGATGTTTTGCGTGGTCGTACCGACAGTCTCATCGCTGATATCGATACCGTCGAGCGTGATGCGAGCAGTGCGGCCATAACGTCCCCCGAACGATACGGACGAAAAACCGTTCTTCGTCGGATCGAAATTGCCTCCGTCCTGAATCTGCACGCCGGGCTCGAGCTGCGCCAGATCAAGAAAGTTCCGTCCATTAAAAGGAAGGTTCTCAATTTGCTCTGTAGTCAGAACTCCTTGGACCGTAGGCTGCTCGGTGTTTATCGCGACACTCGTCGCCTGCACTTCAATGACCTGCGATTCCTGTCCCACTTTGGCCGTGAAGTTCCCGGAGGAGATTTCGCCCACCTGCACCGTCACGGGTGTTTCAATCGTGGCAAAACCTTTGCTCTCTACGCGCACCGTATAGGCGCCTGGCGCCAAAGGTCCGGAAACGTACGCACCTCTGGAATTCGTGGTTACGACCAGCGCTTGGCCGGAAGCCTGGCTAGTGATTGTGACCTTCGCCCCGGCAACCACGGCTCCCGTTGGATCAGTGATAGTTCCTTGAATGCTTCCGGTTGATATTTGTGCTAGCAGTGCGGAGCAGCACAGCAAGAAAAGACTAAGAAAAAGAACGCGTGTGAACAGCTTGGACGTCATTTGGCCTCCTAATCGTCCTGCGAATGGATGGACTGAGCGGCTCGGCACGCAGCGAAGCGGCTATCTCTGAGCTGCTCAAGAAAACAACCAAGCAAAAGTAGTGTGGGACCCTCCCGGGTTCAGGCCGGGACTATTGCGGGATCAGAACCCTATGCAACGTGACAAAATGCGTCAGCAAGATTCGAACAAAATCAGGGAGATTGTCAAGAAAGTTGGTGACTCTGGAAACTTGCTCTTGGTGGCGTGTGGTGACGCAAACAACCGCAGAGGAACTAGGAGTGAATTTTGGCAGCTCGTTCCCTTTTTGAAAATTCGAACTATTCAAGGTGGAAGAGAGCAATGCCGGGCAACAATTTTTCACAGCAGCTTCGCATGTCATGAGATCGTTGTAAGTCTTTGATTAATTAGTACGTTGCATTCGTTGACATATTCAGGTCGAGGCTTGTTAAAAACGTCTTCGAAGTCTCCTCTTAAGTCCTTCAGGTTGCTCGGTTTTTATTTCGTCGGTACCTTGAAGATGCCTGGTAGATTCAATCCCAAAATCCGTTATTCGCAGGCTGTTCTCTTCCGAGTGCGGCGCGTCTGATCGCCTGATTCCTCGGTGGCTTTTCCTTCGCGCTCTCGGTCTTATCTACTTCTCAGCCTTTTATTCCTTGGTGGTCCAGATTCGCGGTCTGATTGGGCCTCAGGGAGTTCTTCCGGCTCGAGAATATCTGCAGGCGGTGGCGCAATCAGGGGTTGCGCATGTTCGTTTCTGGTATGCGCCTTCTTTACTCTGGATTTCTAGCGGTTCGGGCATGTTGATGGCGCTGTGCTGGATCGGCATGATCGGCTCGCTGCTCCTCCTGGTGAACTTCTGGCCTCGCGCCATGCTCGTGATCTGCTTCGTTTGCTTTCTCTCATTCATATCCACGGCGCGGGATTTCTCGGAATACCAGTCCGACGGCATGCTGCTCGAGGCGGGCTTCGTCTGCTTGTTCTTTGCGCCGCCAGGATTGCGTCCGGGGCTTGGGGCGAAGCATCCGCCTTCTGCACCCCAGCAACCACAACCCCGGCGGTTACTGGGGACCCTGCCTTCGCGCGCCAGCTTATTTCTGTTGCAGTGGGAGTGGTTTCGCATTTATTTCGAATCGGGAATCGTGAAGCTCGCGAGCGGTGAGCCGCAATGGCGAAACTTTACTGCCATGGATGAGTATTACCAAAACGGTCCGCTGCCTACGTGGATTGGATGGTACCTGCAGCATTCGCCGCACTGGTTTCATGCGACCGCAACCGGTGCCACGCTGGTGATGGAGCTCGGGCTGATCTGGATGATTCTGTTGCCGCGCAGGTTCCGCATCATCCTGTTCTGGATCGTCACCGTCTGGGAGCTCGGCGTGATCTCGAGCGCGAACTATGCGTTTCTGAATTACCTGGTGCTCAGTTTGGGAATTCTGTTGGTCGATGATCGATTTGTGCTGCGGTGGATTCCAGAGAAATGGCGTCCGCGAGTGCCAGTCGAACCTGCTGCCGCGAACTTGCCGAAAACGCAGGCAGGGCAAGCGGAAGTCTCGAAATCCGAGGATGCCGGGCAAGAGGGCTCCATGTTCCGTTTACCAGGGTTCATTCGGCAGCACTTTGGCGCGCTAAAACTAGCTGTCTCCGCGGTGATACTTACATGGATTTGCTATGTCACTGCCGCGGAGCTGGTGTTGATCGTACGTCCACGTGCTCCATTACCAACCACACCTATCGTGATGCTGCAGCCCTTTCGTATTGCAAACCAATACGGACTGTTCGCGGTGATGACCCACGGACGATACGAAATTGAGTTCCAAGGCTCTAAAGATGGACAGAACTGGATTGCCTATGAGTTTCGCAACAAGCCGCAAGTCTTGAACGACGCGCCAGGCATCTATGCTCCGTATCAGCCTCGTTTCGACTGGAACCTTTGGTTCGCCTCGCTGGGAAGCTGGACTGAGAATCCAATCGTTCCTAACACGGAGGTCCGGCTGCTTGCCAACAGTCCAGACGTCCTCAAGCTCTTTCGCGGAAACCCCTTTGCCGATGCTCCACCAAAGCAGGTGCGCGCGGTGTTGTGGCAATACTGGTTTACGACCATGGCGGAAAAGCGTGCCACAGGTAACTGGTGGAGACGGCAGTTGCTCGGACCCTACGCACCTACGCTCGAAAGTCAGCCGGATGGCAAGATCGGCGTAGTCGAAATGCCCCAGGAGCTGCCTTCCCATCGATGAACTCTGATTCGCGCAGAGCTGTGGTCGTTGGCTCCGGACCAAACGGTCTGGCGGCGGCGATCGTGCTCGCCCAGGCTGGGCTTCAGGTTGAGGTGTTTGAGGCAGAAGCGCAACCCGGCGGCGGAGCGCGAACGATGGAGCTCACGCTGCCCGGATTTCACCACGACTTTGGATCAGCCGTGCATCCGATGGCGGCGGGCTCTCCATTCTTCTCTTCGCTTCCCCTACGCGAATGTGGCCTCGAGTGGATCCATTCCCCCGCTCCGCTCGCCCATCCTCTGGACGATGGCACTGTCGTTATGCTCGAACGCGATCTCAATGAAGCCTCACGCGCTTTGGGAGAGGATGGCACAGCCTGGGACCGGCTCATGCGTCCAATAGTCGAGCACTGGCCGGGATTCGCTTCCGACATCCTGCGGCCCGTCTTCAAAGTTCCGCATCATCCGCTCCTGCTTGCGAAGTTTGGATTGCAGGCGCTAGCTTCGGCTAACTTCCTCGCAAGGCGACTGTTTCGAAACGAACGCACCAAAGCGCTGTTCGCTGGGGTGGCCGGACACTCATTCCTCGCAATGGATGAACCTTTGAGCGCTTCGTTCGGTATCGTTCTAGGCGCGACCGCCCACGCTGTTGGCTGGCCGATTGCTCGCGGTGGATCGCAGTCGATCACTAATGCACTCTGTGCTCATTTGGGAAGCCTCGGTGGCGTGGTCAGGACCGAGAGCCCGGTGAGTGATTTGGGCTTGCTGGGCGGGTTCAGGGTTGCGCTTTGCGATGTGACTCCCCGCCAACTTTTGCAGATCGCCGGAGTGCGCTTCACGCCGGCGTACCGGAGGCTTCTGCAGCGATACCGTTATGGACCAGGAATTTTCAAAGTCGATTACGCGCTTTCCAGCCCGATTCCGTGGAAGGCGGCAGACTGCCGGCGCGCCATTACGGTCCACCTAGGCGGCACCATCGAGGAGATTGCAAGCTCGGAGGACGCGATGTCGAAGGGTCGTCATGCTGAAAAGCCGTTCGTCCTGCTCGCGCAACCCACGCTGTACGACTCGACGCGTGCGCCGGCGGGGAAACACATTGCATGGGCGTACTGTCACGTTCCTAATGGATCCACGGTCGACATGCTTCCGCGTCTCGAAGGGCAGATTGAACGCTTTGCTCCTGGATTCTCCGATTGTGTGCTTGCGCGGAGAGTATTCAAAACAGCCGATCTTCAGGCGATGGACGCGAACCTGGTCGGCGGAGATATTGGCGGAGGAGCGGTGGATTTATGGCAGTTTCTGCTGCGTCCAAGTTGGCGACAGTATGCGACACCGGCAGCGGAGGTCTACATTTGCTCGTCCTCGACACCCCCCGGCGGAGGAGTCCACGGCATGTGCGGTTATAACGCGGCGAAATTGGCGTTGAGTCGATTACAAGTAGCGCGTGAATCTGGGCGCCGTTGAACAGTAGAGACGCAGCACGCTGCGTCTCCACGAACGTGATAGATGTATTAGTTTGAATTTTTTGGTCGAGGGATGGAGTGCGAGTAGATCCAGTATTGGTAGTACACGGCGGAGCTTGGGCGATCCCGGACGATGTAGTGGAAGATCATCGTCGCGGCGTTCAGAATGCGCTTCGAGTTGGTTGGGAAATTCTGGCTGCGGGAGGGTCCGCGCTAAAGGCAGTCGAGGAAGCCGTCGTCGTCATGGAAGATGATGACACCTTTGATGCTGGGCTCGGCAGTTTCCTCACGGCTGACGGCAAAGTCCAAATGGATGCCCTCATCATGGATGGCACAACCATGCGCGCCGGCGGCGTGGGATGCGTAGAGCGCATTCGCAATCCAATTCGTGCCGCGCGACTGATCCTGAGCGAAAGCCCCCACGTATATTTCGTCGGTAAAGGCGCCGAGCAGTTTGCTGCAGGACTCGGCATCGAGTTGATTGACAACAACGAACTCGTGATCGATCGCGAGCGCAAACGGCTCGCCGAAGCCAAGGTCAAGGCGGCTGCCGGCGAACGGGATCTAACCTTTGCTGGACACGATACTGTTGGAGCCGTGGCTCTTGACTCCAAGGGACACCTTACAGCCGCAACCTCGACTGGCGGCACTGTTAATAAGACTCCAGGTCGCGTAGGGGACTCGTCGCTCATCGGCTGCGGTTGTTACGCCGATGATCAGAGTGGCGCTGTCTCTTTGACCGGATGGGGCGAGCCGATTATGAAGCTCGTGCTGGGCAAATGGGCTACTGACAGGGTTGCCGGTGGTTCCGTTCCAGAACTGGCTGCGCGGGAGGCCATCGGATACCTCAACTCAAGGCTCGATGGTCACGGCGGCATGATCCTGCTCGATGCTCGCGGGCGGTACGGTATCGCCCACAACACTCCTCGGATGGCTTGGGGTGTAAGGACTAAAGCGGGTGAGCAGTCGGGTATACAGATTCCCCAGAAATAAGAGTCCCGAAGAACCTCCGCGCGGCCTTCGCGCAGGTTTCGTTTCCGCAACGAAATTCTTCTTGAGTAGATAACTTCCAGCTTGTGTTCCCGGCATTGGCGGCTTTACTGACAAACACCCGGCCGAAGGCGGCCGTAGGCTTAGAGCACTGCGCGCTCTCCTTACTAATTCCGACTCCGGCACTTTTGCGTGTGCTGTCGCGCGATGTCGTCGTCTGCCGTGTATGACGGGTTACGTTGCCGCTTGTAATCGTGCAGTTAACTGATGTACAAACCTTGCGGCAATCAGTCACGAAAACCTAATTGACGGCAGACAAAGGATCTAGTGCTGCGCCCATTGTGGTCTGAAGGTCCTAAGTTTGCGCCGATTATTCGATCAGGAGTTCTCATGAAGCGAGTTCTAAGAACGCTCTGTTGTGCGGCCGTTTTTTTATCTCTAAACCTCGTAACCCATGCCCAGAACATCGCTACGGCCAATTTGCACGGGGTAGTTCAGGACCCAAACGGAGCGGTCATTGCCAATGCCAAGGTGACGGCGCGGCTGGCTGCACAAAACCTGGAGCGCACCACGCAGTCGAACGCTGATGGTGAATATGTGTTGCTGAACCTGCCACCCGGCAACTATTCCATCCAGGTGGATGCGGCCGGCTTCGCGAAACTGGTGCAGAGTCCCGTGGTATTGACCATCGGACAAGATGCCCAACTGCCGGTGCACATGCGGGTCGCGAGTACATCCGAGCAAGTAACTGTGGAGTCGAATGCAGAACTGATCGAAACACAGCGCAGCGCCGAATCAACGACGATCGACACTCAACGAATCGAGAATTTGCCCATCAACGGGCGGAACTACATCAACTTCGCGCTTACGAATTCGCAGCTTACGCGCGACGACGCGCCGAGTATTGGAGCGGCTCCCACCTCAGGATTGAATTTCAGCGGCCAGCGTGCACGTGCCAATCTCGTAAATCTCGACGGCATGAACAACGTCGATAACGGAGTGAATGGGATTCGATCGACAGTCTCCCAGGAAGCGGTGCAGGAATTCCAAATCATCACCAACGGCTACAACGCCGAATATGGCCAAGCGGCCGGCGGCATCGTCAACATCATCACCAAGAGCGGCACGAACGACTGGCACGGATCGGCTTACGCCTATCTTCGCAACCGTAACATTCAGGCGACGAATCCCTTCTCCACCGTCAAGAACCCTGCATACACTCGCGTGCAGCCGGGAGCGACTCTCGGTGGCCCAATCGTAAAAGATAAAACCTTTTTCTTCTTCTCATTCGAAACCACGCGCCGTCATGAGACTGGGTTTTCCAGCATTGGGCAGAACAGCTTCGATCTCGTTCCTATCGATGTCTCGCGGTTTTTCGGTGCGCCACAAGGCGCGGTGATCTTCCAGGGGACCACAGCCCAGCAGGGATTTTTGAACGGAATTCCCAATGCAGCACTGGCGAATCCGGCAGTTCAACAGTTTTTGCAGAAGTATGTGCCGGTAGTCGGCGGAGGATCGGCTACGGCAGTAAACGGGAGACTGCCTGCCGCGCTCGGCGGGGGTCCGGCATTCATCACAAGCGGCGCACCATTGCCGGCTTCGTTTCACAGCCTCGCTTCCCAAATCGGGAACTTCCCAGTGTTCGAAGGGACCACGGTCTATAGCCTGCGTCTTGACCACAAGCTCACGAACAATCAGCAACTCATGCTGCGCGGCAATGTAAGTCCGAGTACGGTTACGGGAATTGAGGTGAACGGCCAGAACCAGACGTTTGGACAGAACTCTTATTCGCGCACCTCGCAGCAGACCTATCGCGATTTCGCCATCACGGCGCAGGATTCCTGGGTAATCGGAAATAGCAAAGTGAATGAGCTCCGTTACCAGTACTCTCGCCGCGGATTGCTCTACAACTTCTCTAGCGGTCCCGGTGGCGGAGACGTAGCTATCAACATCCCAGGCTATGCCTTCTTCGGACGTGAGCCATTTTCATTCGTGAACCGTACCGAGCAACGCCACGAGGCATCCGACAACTTCTCCTGGAGCCTCGGCAATCACAGCGTGAAATTCGGTGGTGACGTGAATCATATTCCGCTCGATGCAGACTTCACCGTAAACTTCGGCGGACTGTACAACTTCGGCTCACTTTCGGCAGTACAGCTCGGATTCCCCAACACATTCCTGGGAGCCAGTGTTCCCGACTTCTCACCGGTGCAGGCCTACGGGCTCGGTATTCCTCAGAGTTTCGTGCAAGGTGTCGGCAATCCGCATGCCGGCTTCACCAATAACACGCTCGGTTTCTTCCTACAGGACTCCTGGCGAATCAAGCCGAACCTGACGCTGAACTATGGCGCTCGCTACGATGTCGAGTTCACGCCTACACCTGCAGCCAGCAATGCCATGTCGGCTGCAGCACAAGACGCCTTGGGAATCACGCAAGGTATCCCGCAAGACCTGAACAACATTGCTCCTCGCGTTGGCATTGCCTGGGATCCGTTCAAAGACGGGAAAACCGCCATTCGTGCCTCGTACGGAATGTTCTTCGACCATCCACTGCTGGCTCTCGCGTTCGATTCCGACGTGGCCGATGGTTCGCAGGCTCCGCAAATCATTCTGGGCGGCGGAGCGATTTGTAATCCGCAGGCTCCTTCAACTCAAGGCGTGGGAAGTCTGAACGCGACGAATGGGTTCCAGGGTATTCAGACAAGTCAGGCGTGTGCTCTGCCTCCTGCACTGGCTGCCGGACTTCAGTACCTGCCCAACGAACAGCGATATAACGCTCTGAATGCGAATTCGCTCTTCGTTAACCAAAATTTCATCACGGCCGGCGTTCCGCTCTCAATTCTGCCGTTTGGGTTCCCGACGGCGAAGAATTTCATCTATGCATACTCGGAGCAGGCCAACTTCGGAGTGGAGCGGGATCTGGGCCACAACTATTCTCTCGGCCTTAATTACAACTACAACGGCGGCCATCACATCAATCGGCCGATCAATGCCAACCCAACACGCGGCGATCTGCTATTGAAGAACTGGCAGGCAGCGGTAGCGGCTGGAGCAGTTACTCCGAGCACGTTGCCGATTTCAGTAGCAGCTTGTGGCGTTGGACCGGCGGGACCATTCGTTCCGGCGGCGGTAACGAACTTCTTCCGGCCCTCCGGACTGAACCAGTCGCTCGTGCCCGTTGTCCCTGCACAATGCCTGGCGCTGGTACAGTCGGTCGAACAGGCAAACCATCTTGGCGTTAGCGTGCCGGTTCCCTTCAGTGACATGGTTGCCAATTACTCCAATGGCAGCTCGGTTTATCATGGGTTAACTGCCAACATACGCAAGCGCTTCAGCAACCACTACGAGTTCCTGGCGTCATACACCTGGTCACACTCGATCGACGACTCTACCGACCTGCAATCACTGCTGGCGCCGCAGGACAGCTTCAATCCTAATGCGGAACGCTCGGAATCCACCTTCGATCAGCGACATCGCTTTGTCTTCAGCAGCGTGTATCAGTCAGGCAGAGTCGGTGACGGTTGGGTGGGCAAGCTACTCAGCAATTTCACGGTGGCTCCGATTGTGGAAACCAGCTCGGGACGGCCGTTCAACATTCTCGTAGGCGCCGACCGCAACTTTGACTTCGGTCCGAACACTGATCGTCCAATCGCGGTGCCCGCCAACACTCCGGTAAACTTCTGCTCAGACGTGCCGGTTGCGTCGCGGTATTCGCCAACAGGATTCCTGCAGCCGGCTTGCTACTTGAACGGGACGCTGAATGGAAATCTGAAGCGCAACGCGGGCATCAAGCCGACGACGGTCTTCACCGACCTGCGCATCGGGCGCCTGTTCGACCTGACGGAGCGCTTCAAGCTCGAGGGCACAGTCGACATGTTCAACTTGATCAACAAGTTCAACGTAGCCGACGTGAACATTCTCTGGAGCAATGCCGGACAACCAACAGCCGCGTTCGATCCACGTCAGTTCCAATTTGGGCTAAAGCTGACGTTCTAAGGCAAAGAAACGCAGCGCCGGGCGCCCTCGCCCGGCGTTTTCTTTTGGTGTTGCGTAGGCAAGAACTCAGGCTGAATAAGGCTGCAGCTCCTGCGCAATCTCCGCCGCCTGCACCTGCTCGCCATTATTCAACCGTTCTAGAATAGAACCGAGCACCAGCTTCGCCTGATCCTTGCCACGATTGCGAATGAAGCCATCGTAAACATGCTCCCCGTTAGCCGCGCGATTGATCTCCGCCTCCCGGTTGTGGTCATCCAGCTCAGTGAAATAAATCACTTGGTAATTGCCATTACGGGCAACGTCTTTGTAGATCTCAAACATGATTTTGTCAGGCGGAGGAGTAAAGGCCATTTGTGGACTCCGTACCTAAAATTATAACGTCGCAGGTAGAGACGCAGCATGCTGCCTCTAATGGCAGGCGCAGCGAGAAACACTGAATGAGCGCACGCGACCAAGCATGACATGAAAGGAGATGCAGGACGCTGCGTCTCTATCAGTATCAGCGGATTGAATACATCTTATTCCGAAAATGACAACGACATTGGCCTGCCAATTGCTAAGCTGGCAGAGTTTGGCAGGTAATGGCGAGGACGGGTGACCACCGTAGTGGGACAGTTCGAAATCTGTACTAGTGATCGGCGCAGAGCTCGACTTGTCAAACTATATTTCAAAATGTATCTTAAAACCCACTGTGAGCATCTGAGGTAAAACCGGGTGCGGCCATGCATGAATTTCGCTCGCTGAGCATGGACAGTTTCGTTGTTCGTTGTCGTAGCAGTCGAGTTCTGCCTACGTCACGCCCGCGGCTTGCCAGCACTCCAATTACGCGTTCCCGAAACAAAACAATCGATACTGCATCTCTGAAAGATGACTTGCTGTACATCGTCTCCGTTCCCCATCTGCCTAGGCTCATTGTTCGCTCGCTCAGTCAACAACGATCAATCTTACTGACTGCCTCACGAGATCCCCACGGAGAACAACATGTCCGTCACCAAAATCGATGTTCCGCTCGAGGGTTTGACCAGCCGTCCACCTGTTTCTGTTGAAGAAGAAATTCGCCGCCGTCTTTCTGCCGAACGCGACCGCCTGTCTCGCGAAGCAGGCTTAGACAGCAAGCACGCGAAGCACTTTCATCGTCCGATTGAGCGCGCGTTTACCGCGGCTGAGCGCGATCGCGTCACGATTCTTATCGGCGGACTTACGTGGAAACACGAGAAGGTGATGAAGGCTGTATTCGAGGCTTGCGGATACAAATGCGACGTGCTGCCCACGCCCGATGTTGCAGCTTTCCAATTGGGGAAAGAGTACGGCAATAACGGACAGTGCAATCCGACCTACTTCACCGTCGGCAACCTGGTTCAGTATCTGCAGCTACTTGAGTCCGCGGGTGTCCCGAAGCAGGACATACTCGACAACTACGTCTTCTTCACCGCCGGCTCATGCGGTCCATGCCGTTTCGGCATGTATGAATCGGAGTACCGCCTCGCTCTGCAGAATGCCGGCTATGACGGCTTCCGCGTGCTGCTCTTCCAGCAGAACGACGGCGTAAAAGCGGCGTCCGGCGAGCCCGGTCTCAAGTTCACTGTCGACTTTGGCATGGGCATGTTCAACGCCCTCAACATGGGCGACATCATGAACGAAATGATCTTCCGCATCCGTCCATTCGAGGTGAACAAGGGGCAAACCGATCGGGTATTCCAAGAATCCGTGGACAAGATGTGCGCCATGCTTAAGGAGCGCAAACCATTCGAAGACCTGGAAGATCTGCCTAAATGGGCCTCCAGCTATTTAGCGAAACACAAAAATTCCGGCTGGGAGAAGTGGGTTAACTCGCTCGGGAAAGTATGGGAACACCTTTATGGCAACTCCTACAAGGAATGCTTGCAGACTGTCCACGACCATCTCGCGACGATTGAGGTTGATCGCCTACGCATAAAGCCAGTCGTAAAGATCATCGGCGAATTCTGGGCGCAGACCACGGAAGGTGACGGCAACTTCAACATGTTTGCCTTCCTGGAACGGGAAGGAGCCCAGGTTCTAGTCGAGCCAATTGCGACCTGGGTCATGTACATGATGTACCAGGTGAAAGAGCGGTGGCGCGAGAAGAAGCCGCTCGAAGTCAAGTACAAGAAGCCCGCCTGGTGGGAGCTGCGCAAGCACGCCGTCAACGAGCTGAATTTCCAGAAGAAAATCGCGATGTTGAGTGTTGGCGAAATGATCTATTCCCGCCAATACCATCGCGTCGTCGAAGCGCTTGGAGACATCGCGCATCACCTGATCGACCAGAAGGCAATGGCCGATCTGGCCATGCCGTTCTACAACCAGTTCGCGCGCGGCGGTGAAGGTCATCTCGAAGTCGGCAAGAATATCTACTACACCAAGCACAAGCTCTGTCACATGGTGCTTGCGCTCAAGCCCTTCGGCTGCATGCCGTCCACGCAGTCCGACGGCGCGCAATCGGCCGTGGCCAACGCTTTCAAAGACATGATCTTCCTTCCCATTGAGACTTCAGGCGAAGGCGAGATCAACGCGCACAGCCGTGTGCAGATGGCGCTCGGCGAAGCCAAGGTCAAGGCCCGTATGGAGTTCGACGAGGCGCTGAAGTCGACTGGCAAATCGCTGGAGGAGATCAAGAGCTACGTTGCCGATCATCCCGAGCTGCGGCAGTTGTTCTATCCCATGCCGCATCGCGAAGGCGTGACCGGGATGGCGGCGAACTTCGTGCTCCACGTCAGCGACCTGATTAACGGGCGCAAGAAGCTGTATCGCGTTCCCATTCAGGCCCGGGCTCTAGCGGCGGCTTCGTAGGCAGTTTTTTGTTGTTGTCGTTCCGAAGCGAAGCGAGGAATCCCTACCACGCCCATACATTTTCGTGAGAGTAGGGATTCCTCACCGCCAGCATCTGCCGGTTCGGAATGACAAAGCACGACAAAAAGACAACAGAAAGGAAAGAGATGCCCGAAGTTCTAGAGGCGGCAGCCCACGTTCCCGAGGCTCCGCCGCAATACAAACTCGATGTCCAGCTCCACGAACTGCTGATGAAGCCGGCGGCTCGACCCGTGCCGCCTCCGTCTGCATCGGGCGTGTTGCAGACATTGCCGATCCCGCCTTTCCCTAGCCGTCCCAAATTGCAACAAGGGAACGACGAAGATTACCTGCCCAAGGATGGCAGCCGAAAGTTCGGCCCCGCGCACATAGCAAAGGCCATGCGCGGATGGGCCATTCCGTATCTGAAGTCGCGCGTACTTCCTGGCCACCTGCATCCGATCGTGTCGTACCTGTTTACTGAATGGAAGTGCAACCTCGACTGCCATTACTGCTGGGCCTTCGATAACCGCGTAAAGGGCATGAGTGAGGACATCGCCAAGCGCTCGATCGACTGGCTGCATCAAGGAACGGGACGCGTCCTGGCCCTCATGGGCGGCGAGCCGCTGCTGCGCCCGGACTTCGCCCACAAGGTCACTTACTACGCGACCAAGAAGGGCTTCTGGGTTTACATACCCACTAACGGACGCCTGCTGCGTCCTGACGTAATCGACAAGCTCGGAGACGCGGGAGTGGGAGTGGTGAATCTGGCCATCGATGCAGTTGATCTGAAACCCGGACTCCCGAAAGCGCTGGTTCCTATCCGCAAGAACTTCGATTACCTGATCAAGCGCCAGTTCCGTTACGGATACTCAGTCTTTATCAATATCAACATCTGCGGCAACAACATGGACGATGTCCGCGAGCTGACGGAGATCGCGCACGACAATGGCGTGGCCACGGACTATCACATCTGTGAGTCGCCGCTGACGGAGCAGGAGCATTTCAAGCATCTTGAAAACAATCCGACGTACATCACCGAGAAGCACTGGGATCAGGTAGATCAGCTGCTCGATTGGCTGGTCGCCAAGCAGCGAGCCGGCTACAAGATGACGAACTCCACGTCGCGCATTTCCGAGATGAAGCAGTTCATGCGCGGCGGACTTCAGGATTGGAACTGCCGCGCCGGGCAGAACACGTTGATCATTCGCACGAATGGAACGCTGGCGCCGTGCTTCCCCATGTATAGCGCGCATTACGACTGGGGCACGATCGAGAACCACAAGTTCGAGCCCGGTCCGCTGAACGAGATGAAGAAGTCGTGCCAGCCGCACTGCTTCTCGACGCTGAACCACATCGTCGGCTTCTGCTACAACGACTCTCGCGTGATTAAGTGGCTGTTCAAGCAGGCGATACATGGGTTTCAGGGTGTTACGAACTGGAGCGACGATTAGGTTTTTGTTCTTTGTCATTCCGAGCGTAGTGCAGTCCCGATTTTGGGCTGCGCGAAGAGAGGAATCCCTACGGTGCCGAGAATGCGAGCGACACACAGGTGTGTGGCACGAACTGACTTGGTCTCAGTCGATAGGGATTTCTCGCGCAAAGAGGCGCTCGAAATGACAAAAGACTGCAAGAGACTTAGGAGACCGCAGTGTCAGGAAACCACGATCACAGCAACGGTTGCTGCGGAAGCAGCAAGTCGATCAAGCTCGACGTAAAACTCGGCGAGCTCGTCGCCACTCTTCCTCGACCCAAGCCCAAGCCGCGCACGAATCCTGTGCCGCTGGGCGAGACCAAGCTCGCGTATTACGTTGGAGTCGATGTTGGCTCCACGACGGTGAAGACGGTGATCGTCGATGTCGCCACCGACCAGATGATCTGGTCCGACTATCAGCGTCACGAGACTAAGCAGCCGGAAAAAGTTCTAGAGTTCCTCCATCGCATGCAGGCCGAAGCCGGCATCGCGCCCAACAACTGCCGCATGTTCATCACCGGCTCCGGGGGCAGCAACATTGCTCCGCTGATCGGCGCGAAGTTTGTACAGGAAGTCACAGCAGTCTCTCTTGCGGTCGAGAAACTTCATCCCGAAGTGAATTCCGTAATCGAACTCGGCGGGCAGGACGCCAAGATCATTGTCTTTAAAGAAGACGAAGCCAGTGGGCGCAAGAAAAAGATTCCGTCGATGAACGACAAGTGCGCCGGCGGCACCGGCGCGGTGATCGACAAGATCAACGCCAAGCTCAAGATTCCCGCCGACGAACTGTGTCAGCAGGGCTATCACGGAATCAAACTGCATCCAGTAGCTGGAAAGTGCGGAGTCTTTGCCGAGACTGATATCAATGGCCTGCAGAAGCAGGCGGTCCCGCCCGATCAGCTCATGGCCTCGCTCTTCGACGCCATCGTCCTGCAGAACCTTTCGGTGCTCACACGCGGGCACACACTGCGTCCGCATGTCCTTTTGCTCGGCGGTCCTAACTGTTTCATAAAGGGAATGCGCGAAGCCTGGCAGCACAACATTCCCAAGACTTGGGAAGAGCGCAAAGTCCCGATCCCGGAGGGAATGACTCCCGAACAGCTCATCAAGACTCCCGACAATGCGCAATATTTCGCGGCGCTGGGCTCCGTCGAATTCGGCAAGGACGAAGATCCGGACGTCGGCTGGTATCAAGGCACGTCCAAGCTCGAGCACTACATAGATGTGGGACGGCTGGAGGAAAAATCACAGTCCGGCGCGGCAGGTCTCAGCGCCTCCGACGAGGAACTCGAAAGCTTCAAACAGAAGTACACCATCCCCCGATTCAATCCGGCGAAGTTCACGGCTGGATCGACCGTGCGCGGATTTGTGGGCGTCGACGGGGGTTCTACTTCGACGAAAGCCGTGCTGTTATCGGACGAAGGCGAGTTGCTCTGTAAGGCCTACCAGCTCTCGAACGGAAATCCGATCCAGGACACCATCGACATGTTTCGCTCGCTGCGACAGCAGGTAGAGGCGCAGGGTGCGACCCTCGAAGTTCTAGGCGTGGGAACAACCGGCTACGCGAAGGATGTTCTGAAGGAAACGCTGCACGCTGATGTGGCGCTCGTGGAAACCGTCGCGCATACGGAGTCGGCGATGCGCTTTTACGACGATCCGCACTGCATCGTCGACGTCGGCGGTCAGGACATCAAGCTCATCGTCCTCAAAGACGGCCGCGTAAAGGACTTTAAGCTGAACACGCAGTGTTCGGCGGGCAACGGATACTTCCTGCAGTCGACCGCCGAGTCTCTCGGCATAAAAGTCGAGGAATACTCCGATATCGCTTTTTCGGCGAACCAGATGCCGATCTTTGGTTACGGCTGCGCCGTGTTCATGCAGTCGGACATTGTCAACTTCCAGCGCCAGGGCTGGGCGGCAAAAGAGATTCTTGCGGGACTCGCGGCGGTGCTGCCCAAGAACATCTTCCTCTACGTCGCCAGCATTCCCAATCTGGCAAAACTGGGAAAACGCTTCATCCTGCAAGGTGGCACGCAAAAGAACCTGGCAGCGGTGAAGGCCGAAGTCGATTTTGTGAAGTCGCACTTCCGCAGCGAACAGGCTGAGGCCGAAGTCATCGTTCACGAGCATTGCGGAGAGTCCGGCGCAATCGGCGCGGCAGTGGAAGCGATGCGTATCTTCAAGAATGGCCACGAGAGCACCTTCATCGGTCTCGACCCGGTGCAGAACATCAGCTATCGCACTACGCGCAACGAAAGCACGCGCTGCTACTTCTGCAAGAACAATTGCCTGCGCACCTTCATCGACGTGCAGACCGGCGAGACCGACAACTGGAAGGCGCCGGCATTTAAGTCGAAGGTGCCCTTGCAAGCTGGCGAGCAGCGACTAATCATTTCGACTTGCGAGAAAGGTCAAGTCGAAGACGTGAAGGACATGCGTGGTATCAAAGCCGGCCTCGATGCACTGAAGGAAGCGAATCCCAATTACGTCGAGATCGCCGCATCGGGTGTATGGCGCTCGCAGAATCCGCCGAAGACTGCTGATCCGATCCCAAATACTAAGTGGACGTTCAAAGCCGAGGTAAAGCAGCGTGCTGAGTTGATGAAGAAGCGAGCCGGGTTCCGCGTCGGCATGCCCAAAGTGCTGAACATGTATGTGTACGCGCCACTGTTCAGCGCGTATCTCGAGACACTCGGGCTGGAGCCGGAGAACATCATCTACTCCGACTACACCAATCGCGACATGTACAAGGCTGGCGCCGGGCGCGGCGCGATCGATCCTTGTTTTCCCTCGAAGATTGGCATTCCGCATGTTTATAACTTGATCTTCGTGAAGCACGCCAAGAAGCCACTGCATGCGATCTTCTTCCCCATGATCGACGTGCTCACCACCCACCTCAAATGCACGACGGGCTCGAATGCGTGCCCAACGGTAACGGCGACACCAGATGCGGTGAAGGCGGCGTTCACGAAAGAAGCGAATGTGTTTGCCGACAATGGAATCGAGTATCTCGATCCCATTGTGAACCTTGCCGATCGCAAGCTGTTCGCCCTGCAGATGCATCGCGCTTGGGCTCCAGTGCTGGGCGTATCAGAAGAAGAGAATGATCGCGCCATCGAAGTGGCTTTCAAAGCCCAGGAAGCCTACGACGACGGGCTGCGTAAACGTGCTCGCGAGACGCTGGACATGCTCGAGCGCGAGAACCGTATTGGGATCGTGATGCTTGGGCGTCCATATCATCATGATCCCGGCGTGAACCACGAGATCATGGAGGAGTTCCAGAAGCTTGGCTATCCCATCTTCTCGCAGAGCACTCTGCCGATCGACGAAGACATCCTCGACCGGTTGTTTGGCGACGAAGTTCGCGCTGGCGTGATCAAAGACCCGCTCGATATCACGGACGTGTGGAAGAACGCATACTCGGCCAGCACCAACCACAAGATCTGGGCGGCAAAGTTCACGGCGCGCCATCCGAATCTCGTAGCGTTGGAGATCTCGAATTTCAAGTGTGGTCACGATGCGCCAATCTATTCGGTGATCGAGGACATCATCGAGAACTCGGGCACGCCGTATTTCGCTTTTAAGGATCTCGACGAAAATAAGCCGACCGGCTCGATCAGAATTCGCGTGGAGACCATCGATTACTTTCTGCGCCGCTATCGCGAAGACATGGTTAAAAAGCGTGAGGCGGTGAATAGCATCGATGTCCAGCTCGCGGAATACGAGCGTAAGCTGCGCGAAGAGCTGATGGCGCAGAGTTCACAGCAGGAATACGAAGGCGTGGGCGCGGATTAGCGCAAACTTGTCCCAATCAGTCAGGAAGGTTTTGAAGGGCCACGGCTTCAGCGAACCAGAGCCGTGCCATCTGCGGGTTCTTAAAGTCCGCTTCAGCCGCTGAGGGATTTCTTCAAATGGGAGGAACAGCCTCAGGGACTGAAGCCCGATTTTCGGTAGGTTTAATAGCACGGCTCCGCTTCGCTGAAGCCGTGCCCCTTCAACAACAATTCAGACTTACCTCTAACGTTACTTCGGCGCTGGCTGCTTCGACTTCATAGCAGACTTCAACCCCTCACTGTACATCGCTCCGTAAGTCAAGTACTGCTTCACGGCATCCCGCGGATAGCTCATTTGAACCTTTACCGCTGCCGTGCTCCCGGCAGCAGTAAGCATAGGATTTATTCCTGCAAAGTAGGTTGGAAGATTTAGCTTTTTGAACCGAACGACGACCTGATCGCGAAGCATAGGATCGAAGCGCGTTCCGTATTTGTCGACGAGCGCCTTGATTCCCTCGTAATCGCCTTCCGCCTTGATGCGCATGATCTCCGCCAGCAGCATGCCCACACCTTTACGCATGAGCTCGTAATCCTTTACTCGGACGAAGGTCTTTCCATCTCGATCGAACTGCTCAATCGATCCAGGAACTTTGTCCTGAATGTAATGAGTGATGAGTTGACGATCGCGTTGATGATCTTCCTCGATCGTCTGTCCTTTGGGCATGCGACGCAATTGGGTTAGGGGCGCCAGCGCAGCGGAGTCGTACATTGCCTTCGCGACTTCAGTCTGATTGCTAATGAGGCCAAGCTCTTTCAGTTTTGGATCAAAGGCGTTCCACAGTCCCATCAGATCTGCGCGTCCTTCTTCAAGCGTGGAGAAATATTCCTTGAGGTATGCTTCGGCGCCACTCTTCAGGCGATCGCTCAGCTTGCCTGAGCCATGGCCGATTACCTCGTGCATCGCCGTGAACAGATCCTCAGCTTCGTCTCCGTACTTTTTTCCACGAGCAATCACTTCGGCATCGGAGCCGAATTCCTCCAGCGAGGAGAATCCCGCAGCGTCGTTCAGCGCGCGGCTGCTCCCGGTAAAAAGAAAGTTCTTCGTGCCGTATTTTTCGTGAATCTCGTTTTCGTTCGGAAGGTTGTCGCCAACCGTGTTCACGTGAAAGTCGCCAGTCTCGATCAGTGTCTCGACCGCTTTCACGACCGGCGCCTTAAACGCAGTCTTCTTGTACTTATCGTTCCAGGGAGCCTTCTGCTCGAAGTATTCGGCGTTCTGGGCGAGCTTAATCATCGCATCGGTGACTTTTTTGTCTGTTACCGATACGAAAGCCTGTGAACTGCCCTTTGCGCCTCGCGCATCGCGATAGACTTCGATGAATCCATTGGCGAAGTCGACCGTAGCATTGTTCTGTACCCAGTCGCTGCCGAACTTCAGCCAGTCGGCTGGATCACCGGTCTGGTAGTAGCGAATTAAATCAGCGATTACCTGCGCTTGTGCTGGATCAGCGATTGCTTTGGCGTTCTCGAGATATTCGTTCGCTCTTCTTAAATAAGTAGCGTACAAGCCCGCCGGCACGCTGCCATCGGGAGTGCCGGCACGATACACCTGTTCTTGAAGCTTGCCATCGCTGCCGCGCACGACACGCGAGTTCAGCGGATGCGATTCCTTGAAATCCTTCAAATCGTTCAATGACAGGCCGGCATAGAACGTATTCGAACTCGCCTGAATGATGTCTTTACCGCCGGACGGGCTCTTGGCGGTATTCATGGGTTCGAAATTAGGATCGAAGATTGGCGCCTTGAGCTCATCGAGTTCTTTGTTCAGCGCATCTTCTGAGGCGAGGGGCTGCAGATCGGCGTACGTTGTTTTGAAGGCTCCGTTTTTCTGCGCGGTCAGCACAGCCTGTTTGAATTCCTCAAAAGAAAAGTCGGGCAGGAATTTCTGTGCTGTGTTCTCGTTGTGATTGCCGCGATTGCCCCAGAAGAGCTTCGCGTAATTCGTGATCTTTTTCATCACTTCTGGATCGACGCCTTGGGGACGTGCGACGATCTCCTCGAGAAGCCTCTTCTCGCGCAACGCATGGGCCGACAACTGGTCATAGATAACGGGATCGATGGCGATGGCCGCCTGTGAGAGCCAGTATCCAAGCGCCTGCTGGTTGGAGTTGAGCGAATGAAAGCTCTCGGCGTTGAGCTGAATAAATCCGGTGTCGCCGATGCGATCTACAAGCGTGGACTGGGAAGTAGCGGAAAGTGAGGGTTTCTTTTTTGAAACCGTCTTCTGAGCCGTAGCGAATGACGCGAAACAACAGATGAAGATCATTACCAGAAACCAGCAATACACAAGCCCTCCTTCGGACCTGACAAAACCCTTTATGTTAAATGAGTCAGAGATTAGCGTAGATGGGCTCCAACGAGCTACAGGCAAACACCGTGCGAGGTCGCGCGTCGGTCGTTGTCCATATATCAACGCATTTTCGATCCCTCGGTTGCATTCTTCTTAATAGAAGAAAGAGTTTTGTCAAAAAGAATTGTGGGAGAGCTCACGAATGAAAGATGCCGTAACGGTTATCCGCGAACGCACGTCGATAAATCTGTTTGATCCGAACAAACCAATTAGCGAGGCTGAGATTCGCGAGATCATAGCCGATGCAACCCAAGCCCCGTCCTCCTTCAACATTCAGCATTGGCGATTTGTCGCGGTCACCGATCCTGAGAAGAAGAGACTATTGCAGGCTGCGGCCCACAATCAGGCGAAGGTCGGACAAGCATCAGCCACGATGATCGTCCTCGGGGATTTGCGCGGATACGAGAAGCTAAGCACGATCCTCGCTCCGCTGGTGAAGAGCGGCAAGATGACTCAAGAAGCGGCCGACAGCGGCGCAAAGCGAGCCGCGGCAGCTTACGCAAGCAACGCGCAATTCCAGCGTGATGAAGCCATCCGATCTGGAGCACTCGCGGGGATGACGTTCATGTTCGCAGCCCAGGCTCGCGGATATGCGACGGGGCCAATGATCGGATTCGATCCTGAGCAGGTAAAGAAGATATTTGGCATCTCTGATCGTTATGTGCCGGTAATGCTCATAACTCTTGGCTATCCCGCTCCAGGCAATGCGCCGCGTAAGCCTCGTCTTAGCGTGGACGAAGTCTTGGCTTTCAATCAGGGAAGAGAGTTTTGATCAGTGCGTTTTGATTACGTGGTTCCGGCCGCCTCGGCCGGTACTAGGCTTGCGCTGTTTACAACTTGACTTGATTCGCGGGACCAAGGTGTGATTTGTACTTTGTCTTACAATGCGTTGGCAGCAAAGATTCCGGCCGCGGGCGGGCCGGAACCACGTAATCAACGCAAACCCGCGAATACAACACCCCCATCATGACTGCAGCCAACCTGCTCCTTCGTCTAGCTGCGATGCTGCTCGCCAGTGTTTTCTGCAGGAGAGAGAACCTTAGCGTAGGTGCTGAGCGAATTCTTCTTCGAGTTGCGAGTAGTCGTCGTGAATGACGGACTTTAGAGACTCTTCCGGACTTTGACCTTCGCTTAAGCTACGCATGATGTCGGCAATGCGGTTCATGCCGTAGGCGTTGCGAATATATTCCACGTAGGCCAGCGACTCGATGTAGGCGATGGCCGCCTGATTGGAATCGAGACCGATAAAACTACCTTCTATCGACTGCAAAGGGGCTTGCTTCCCGTTCTGGAATAAATTGCTCAAGGGAGTGCGATACTTCGCGGCAGATTGCGGTTCGACCAGCTGCGCCAATCCTTCGTTCAGCCAAACGGGACATTTTCCGTTCGTAGCCTGACGAATGAATGAATGCGCCAGCTCATGTTTCAGAACGCGGGAGAGATCGGGCGTAACTGATGTTAGTCCCTCAATGGGAATGCGAAGCTTGCCGTCGTTAAGGGCCGCCGTCCAACTGGGAGCGAGCGTGACGTCAAAGTAAGTTTGGTTGGTATAGAGCACCACCGCGATTGGATCTCGCGGCAGCAATCCCATGGTGGAGACGAGGTCAGCGAAATGCCGCTCCAGGGTGAGAAGGATCTGTTCGCGTAATTTCGGCGATGCCTTATCGCCTTCATAGCGCATATTGAAGTGAGTGCTGGCATCATTGCGAAAGTCGGCTTCCGCTTTTGCTTGACGTGAAACGGCCTTCAGGTACGCATCCACTTCAGGATCATTTGGATCAAGCTCCTTCGCTCTCTTGAATTCGGCCAGAGCATCGTGAATCCTGTCGTTTTTGTAATAGGCGATTGCCAGGATTTTGTGTGCGAATGCGGACTCTGGGCTCTTGTGAACTGCGTCTTCTGCGTAGCTCTGTGCCAGAGAGGCTCGATCCTGTTTCAGGAGCAGCCAGGCGTATGTAGCGGCGGCGTCCCCGTTGCCGGACTCGAGGCTGAGAGCACGCTCCATGTGGGTGAGTGCGTCGTCAGTTTTTCCGTGTTGCTGTTCCTGAATGGCGAGAAGGATTAACGCAGATGCGAGCGCCGATTTGTCGCCGCTCGCCTCGATTTTCGCCAGACGCTCTGGTGTTATCTTTCCATCAGGAGCGACTTCGTTAAGACCGGCAGCGTCAATTCTGGGAGCTGCGACGTTGCCAGAGACATGCGCGGGGCCCGAGGCACTGGATGCGCTCTCGATATGGTCGACTGAAGACTTAGGAATGGCGTACTTATCGTCGCCAATGTCATACTCCACCCGGTCGCCTGTATCCCTTACACTGTCGGCCCGAATGGTCTGCCCATTCTTGAGATGAATGGTGTCAGCCCATGCACAGGAGAGCAGGCAGATACAGATGGTGAATCGAAGATGCACAGAGCAGCATTCTAGCAACGGACTTCCGCGCCTTATAAGAAGGTTTCCTCCGAGGATCTGACGTTGGTAATCGCGAATCTCAAAATTCGAAGGACATGGCCTTACGTTCTATGCGTTGGATTAGCGGCTGTAGCCATTGTTTGTGGGTCTCCCGTTTCAGTTAGTGCTCAGAATCCGATGCCGACGCCCGGGGTGGCTCTCTATCGCAGTCTGCGAGATTCCGGTTTGGATCTGAAGAATGTTTATCGCGTACGCGATGCTGCTTTTGATAGAGAAGATCTACATTTTGCCCTCAATGAGGGCTGGCTTATCGTTGGGGAACAACTCGAGGGTCACATCAACTGTGCTTTTTTCGTAGGCGACGGTGAGGTGCTTTTAATTCCGCCGGATCTGGGAGAGCGAGCTTCGCTGGCGCTCTTCCTAAACACTGCAGTGCTGGAAGAGAAATTCACGTCGGCTTATTTCCGCTTCTTCGACGATCATTTCCTAGAGGAACTCGGACCTGGTCTGCGTAAAGGAGAGAATCCGGAAATTCTGGACAGGTCCAACGCTGCAGCTAAGGAGCTCGCGAAGACAGATGCTCTGCGCTTGCTTTTGGCGTACTTGAATACGCCCGCGAATTCCCCGGACCCGACGAGGTTTTTACATACGCGCGTAGTGGGAGCGAATCACGGAACATTTGACATTTTTTATGACGAAGCGGCTCCCGAGCAGATCGGTGTTGGTCAGGTGGGACACGCAGCCGGTGGTTTCGCATTCTACAACGTCTGGACTTCTTTCATTTCGCGCTCGCACCGCAAAGAAGAGCCCTCGGCTACTGCAGGATTATCGCTTCTTCCGAAAACATTCCGCATAAAAGCAAGCGTGTACCCGCCAGAGACGATTGAGGGAGATGCCGAGCTGGAGCTTGATGTCCTGCAGCCAGGCACGCGTGCAGTTCTCTTTGAATTGTCTCGGTTGCTCAAAGTGTCGTCCATCATTATGAAGGGCAAGCCGCTCGAATTTCTTCAGAACGACGCCGTGGAAGGATCTCGGATTGCGCGTGAAGGGAATGACTACGTTGCGGTGATTCTGCCGCAGGCCATGGCCAAGGGCGAGACAGTGAGGCTGCGTTTCACGTATTCGGGATCTGTGCTGGCTGATGCCGGCAACGGCCTGCTGTACGTCGGCTCACGCGGCAACTGGTATCCCAATTTGGGATTGAACATGGCAATGTTCGACCTTGAGTTCCGCTATCCCGCCGACTGGACACTGGTGGCGACAGGCAAAAGAACTGCCCTCCAGACCAGCGATGGAATGCAGGTCTCCCGCTGGGTATCCGAGCGAGCCATTCCTGTTGCCGGTTTCAATTTGGGGCACTATCAGGAATCCGCTGTCATGGCTGGCGGCGTGAGGGTGGAGAGTTTTGCCGCCGCCGGCGTCGAGAGCAGCTTTCCTGCAGCTACGCAAACGATGGTAGAACCGGTGATTCCTGCTCCGCATCGTCCAGGTCAGCCACACGCAGTGCAGGTGCCGCTGCCCAGACCGAAACCTGCCGGCGAGGCTGCTGCCAGTAGTGCCGCCGCCACTATTGATTATCTGAGCCCACGAATTGGCGCTTATCCGTACAGTGCTCTCGCCTTAACGCAGCTTCCCGGCACCGTAAGCCAAGGCTGGCCGAGTCTGGTCTTTCTCTCCAGCTACGCGTTCGTGCCGCAGAACGAGCGCGGTGGTCCGCGCTCGGAGTTTGATCGCGTCTTATTTGAGCGCCTCATGGTGCCGCACGAAACCGCTCATCAATGGTGGGGTGATTCGGTCTACTGGACGACCTATCATGACCGTTGGATCTCCGAGGCGCTGGCGAATTACTCGGCTATGCTGAGCTTCGAGGCCGACTATCCGAAAGATTTCAAGACCATACTGCGCTACTATCGGCTCCATCTTGGGGAAAAGAACCCTGAAGGCAGAGTCAATCGCGAAGCGGGGGCTGTGACGCTTGGAAACCGCTTGAACTCCTCCATCTTTCCGGGCGGATTCGATTTGATTGCCTACGGCCGCGGAACGTGGCTGGTGCACATGCTCCGTGAGTTTCTGCGTGATGGCTCAGGAGTTTCTGGGGAGTACGCCGACGACCTGTTCTTTTCCGTTTTGCGCACTCTGCAGCATGACTACTCTCGTAAGCAGATGAGCACGCGTGACATGCAGCGCGCGTTCGAGCGCGCACTGCCCAAGTCGCTTTATCACGAGGGCAAGCCGTCTCTTGACTGGTTCTTCAACGGCTGGGTGAACGGCACAGCAACGCCGAAGTATCAATTGTCCAATGTCCGCCTTGAACGCAAAGGGACTGCTCTTCGCGCTTCCGGAAGGCTTTTGCAGAAAGACGCTCCCGAGGATCTTGTGACTGCCGTACCCATCTATGCCGAAACAGTCAGGGGCGACTTGAGATTCTTAGCCAGGGTCTTCGCTGATGGAGAGGAAACGGCTATTACGCTCACAGTTCCTGCTGGAACAAGAAGGCTGGTCGTTGATCCATACGGGACGATCCTGACCTCGCCTTAAGATCAAATAGAGACACTAGGCTGGTCAAGCATCTTACTGGAAAGGGAGTTAGAGTTCGGCGGCGCGGGCCTGGTCTTCGATTGCCATATCTTTGAATTCGCTGGAATCGAAAACTTCTCCGCATTCCTGGCACTCTACAAATTCCGCGTCGTCCTCACGCGCCACTACGCGCACGCGAGGATGCTTGCAGACTTGTTCTATGCTGATTCTCTGGGGTGGAAATTTAGCGGGTTGGGTAGTACTCATAGTGCGGGAAATTTCTGATCCGGTTCGGCTGATTTTAGCCTCAGTGGAGACCATGTCAAGGGTCTATTTTCGGCCAGCACATTACGATGATGTCCATGGAAAGGCAGTTGTAAGTAGTAAGTTCTCGGTTTTTCAGCGAAATGGGATTTGGCGCGCACTCCGCTTCGCCAAATCTCTGGATCGAGCTATCCGCGAAGCCCTAAGCTGTTGGTTTAGAAGCTGATGCGACGATCGCAACAAGTAAGTGACTACTTACGCTGAGACTCAATTTTCTCGACTTCCACCAGACACGAGTAAAAGGTAGGGCCGCCTCCCAAATCGGTAAGCCGTTCAGAAGTCAGGGCATTAATCCCAATTCCATCGGGAGTAAGCTTCGCCCAGTTGAGTCGGCTGGCGACCACGCCTTCCTGTACCGTGCCATCCACCAAGGCAGTGAGACGTACCTCGCCACGATGGTTGAAGACCCTGACTTGGTCGCCACTGGTGATTCCTCGGGCATCGGCATCCTGATGGCTCATCTCCAGTTTGTTAGTTTTGGGTTCCAGCGAGAGGAGCGAGTCGACATTGCAGAATGTTGAGTTCAGAAAATTGTCAGCTTTGCGGGAGAGAAGTTCCAATGGATACTTGCGAGCGCCTTCGGAATGGCGAGATTCTACCGGAGGCTCAAATTTGGCCACCGGATCCAAGCCCAGCTTCACTAAATCGTCGTTCAGGATTCTGGCTTTGCCGTCCGCAGTGGAGAATCCGCCATTGGCAAACGGCAGGAAGTCATCGCTTCCAAAGTTAAGGCGCACATGACCTTCGCGCTCCAGTCGAGCGCGGTTGATCCCTTTCAACCAAGCATCGGAGGAATCCAAAGCGCCATCAATCATCTCCTCGACTGATTCGCGGAAGCACGGCTCTGGGAAGCCCATGTGCTGGGCCAACTCGCCAAACATCTGGACGTTAGACTTCGATTCGCCGACAGGTTCGATGGCTTTTTCCGAAATCTGCAGGTAATAGTGGCCGTAAGCCTGCTGAATGTCCTTCTGTTCGAAGAAGGTCGTGGCTGGGAGAACGATGTCCGCATAGTCAGTCGAGTCGGTGAAAAACTGGTCGTGCACGACCGTGAACAGATCGCGACGCAGGAAGCCGCGTACGACATCGTTGTGATTGGGGGCGATCGTTGCGGGATTAGAGTTGTAAACGAAGATTGCCTTGATGGGTGGGTTGTCCATCGCTGTTAGTGCGCGTCCCAATTCGGACATATTCACCACACGAGCTGGTCGTTCGAGCGGACTGGTCTTCATCAAGTCCGGACGTTCGAGGAACTCTTTGTTCAGCCTGAACGCGCCGCTGCAGGAAAGCTGGATGCCGCCGCCGGCGTGCTTCCAAGCTCCGATAATGCAGGGCAGCATCGTGATGGTACGAACATTAGTGCCGCCGTTCTGGCTGCGCTGCACACCATAGTTGACGCGTATGACTGCGGGAGTAGTAGTTGCGTATTCCCGCGCCAGTCTCACCACGTCTTCTGCAGAAATGCCAGTCCACTGAGAAACGCGCTCCGGAGGATATTCACGCACGCGCTCCGTAAGCTCATCGAAGCCGTTGACATGCTTACGTACATAGTTGGCGTCATAGAGGCGCTCTGTAATGATCACGT
Source organism: Acidobacteriota bacterium (assembly GCA_003225175.1). NCBI lineage: Bacteria > Pseudomonadati > Acidobacteriota > Acidobacteriota bacterium. The sequence continues at coordinate 141,188 of QIBA01000030.1, read as the reverse complement.
GCATCATGCCCAACGCGAGCGCGGAATCAGTCCCCGGATTGATCGGCAGATACCAATCCGCGCACTGCGCGGTACGCGTCTTGTAAGGATCGATTACGACGAACTTGGCGCCATTGCGACGCGCTTCTTCGATAAACGGCCACAGATGCACATTGTTGCCGTGAATGTTCGCGCCCCAGGCGATGATGTACTTTGCACGAGGGAACAGTTCCGTATCCGTACCGATTTTGCGTCCGAGAACCGAAACCAATGCTTCGCCGCCCGCAGTCGCGCAGATTGTGCGGTCGAGCTGCGAGGCCCCAAGTCGGTGAAAGAAACGACGGTCCATCGACCCGTAGCTGAGCACCGCCGTCGTGCCGGCGTAAGAATAAGGAAGAATCGCTTCCGGTCCGAACTCATTGCTGATCTGCTGGAATTTCCGCGCTATCTGGTCATAGGCCTCATCCCAGGAAATTCGTCTGAAAATCTGCGCGACATCAGTGCCGCTCCGTACACCATGTCCTTTTGGCGCGATGCGCGCCATTGGATACTGAACACGATCTGGGGAGTAGACGCGGTCGAGATACTTCGTAACCTTGGCGCAGAGAAATCCGCGTGTGACTGGGTGATCTGGATCACCGCGCAGGCGCGTTGCGCGGCCGAGATCGTCAACCGTGATAAGCACGCCACACGAGTCAGGACAATCGTGCGAGCAGGCAGCATGAACGACTCGGGCCATGAGATGAATTCATTATAGAGCCAGGCGTCAGGTGCGTTTTGGTTTGCAGAGTCGAGACAGTCCACAAGCAGGACACGGCGCAACGATTGCGACAAGTCAGTATTCTGAAGGTGGCGGAGCGCCGTCCATCATGTTTTCGAAGCGAGTGGAGTTCTTGAGAAACGCCAGCTTCACGCTGCCTGTCGGTCCGTTGCGCTGCTTGGCAATGATGATTTCGGCGACGCCTTCGATCTCTGGCGGCACTTCCTCCCGGCGCATGTAGTACTCCTCCCGGAAGATAAAGGCGACGACATCGGCATCCTGCTCAATCGATCCTGATTCGCGCAAGTCCGAAAGCTGCGGACGCTGTTCGCCTTTCCCGCGACTCTCCGGAGCACGGCTTAACTGAGATAAGGCGATCACCGGCACTCGCAATTCCTTCGCGAGCGCCTTCAGTCCGCGCGATACCGCAGAAACTTCCTGGGTACGGTTCTCGTATCGCTTTCCGCCGCCGCCGCTCATGAGTTGGAGATAGTCAACGACGATGAGATCAAGCTTGCCGTTATTTTGCTGCGCCAGACGGCGCGCTTTCGCGCGCATCTCCGTGAGCGAGATGCCGGGCGTATCGTCGATGAAGATCTTGGCTTCGGCGAGCGAGTTGAGCGCGCTCACGAGTTTCTGCCGATCATCGCGGCTGACAAAACCGGTGCGAAGTTTGTGCGAGTCCACGTGAGCCTGCGAGGAGAGCATACGCAGGACAAGAGCCTCGCGTGACATTTCCAGGGAAAAGACCCCGACAACTTTTCTGCCACGAACGGCGGCATTCTCCGCGATATTGATCGCGAATGCGGTTTTTCCCATTGAGGGACGGGCGGCGATGATAATCAGGTCCGATGGCTGGAGACCGCTGGTCAGCTCGTCAAGCTTTTCGTAGTACGTTTCCAGGCCAGTGATGCGCTGACCACGTTCATACAAAGCGTCAACGCTCCCGAAGGATTCCTTGACGATTTCAGGAATCCCGAGAAAGCCCTGGCCGATTCGATTTTCCGAAATCTGAAAGATTGCCGATTCCGCAGCGTCGATAATCTCTTCCGCAGGATCGGCCTGTTCAGCGGCACGTGCCATCGCTCCGCTGCACGCGTGAATCAGAGACCGCAGCAGCGCCTTGTCGCGCACAATGCGGACGTACTGTACGATGCTCGGACGACGGGGCAGCCCGTCAGTGAGCGATGAAATGTAAGCGACGCCGCCCACTGATTCGACTTCTTTTCTCTTAGAGAGCTCTTCTGTGAGGGTGATGATGTCCACCGGTCGGCCGGTCTCCATCAAGTCCATGATTCGAGCAAACAGACGCCTGTGCGAATCGAGATAAAAGTCGTCCGCTTTAAGCGTCTCAGCCGCTTCGTTGTATGCGAGGTTGTCGAGAAGGATGGCGCCGAGGATGGACTTCTCAGCCTCGATGCTCGCCGGCATGCCTCGTTCGAGATTTAGATCCGCAGTAGCCAAGGTCGCGAGACCGGATTGTAAGCGGAAATATTCGAGGTTCATCGGGCGCCGCTGGTGCACCTCTGTGGGTAGCTTGTGAATAAGAAAGTTTTTTGTGGGAATTTGTGAAAGAGATGCCTCGGTGTTGAGGAGGTGCACGCAAACATGTGCGTAATCGAAGATGTTTGGCCCGGAGGGCCTGAAGGTAAAGCCCAGCACCAAAGTCTTGGGTAAGGAGTGGAAGAGATTAAAGTCCCGGAGGGATGACACCGGAGATTGCTGTCGTGCCTCCGGCGCTCAGAGAACCCATTCTTGCCCCAGCACTATTCGTGCCGGGCTTCGCATGATGCCCCTCCGGGGCGACTTCCTGGCTCAGCCGCCTCCTAATACTTCCTCAGCACACCAATCACTCGACCTTGAATCTGCACTGCGTTTGCTGCGACCATAATCGGCGTCATAGATGTATTAGCCGGCTGCAATCTCACCTTTGGTCCTTCACGATAAAAACGCTTGAGAGTCGTTTCGATGCCTTCGATCAGTGCCACGACGATCTCACCGTTCTGCGCATTTTTCACGCGCTCGACCATCACGTAATCACCGTCGACAATGTGTTCATCCTGCATCGAGTCGCCGCGAACTTCGAGCACGAAAACTTCTCTCGACCGCGTGATGTCATCGAGTCCGATGCTCTCTGGATTTTCGAAGGTCTCCACCGGACGGCCGGCAGCGATGCGTCCGAGCAGAGGCAAGCGCTGAGATTCAACTTGCTTTTGGCGCGCTCGCATTCCTCTTACCGGCAGCAAATCGATCGAGCGGCTGCGGTTGTAATCCCGCTTGAGGAGCCCCTTTCGCTCTAAGTTCGTGATGTGCTTATGCACAGTCGCAAGAGAACGCAGGCCCATTCCGGAACCGATCTCGTCGAAAGATGGCGAGTAGCCTTTGTTCTGAACGAAGTTGGAAATGAAGTCGTAAATTTCGCGCTGCCGCTTGGTGAGTGCCATACGCGAATAAGTGTCACGAAGAAAAGGCGAATTGTCAACGAAAATTGTGCAAAGTTGCTTTCGTTCTGTACCAGGTTAGGTATGGCTCCGAAAGTCAAACACAACCACTCACGCAGAGCAATGCTGATTTCGGCGATGGACGCAGATTTTTACTTGGGTGGAAACAGATTCGGAGACAGCAAACACCGCCTGATCTGCTTGTGTATTCCCTGATGAGCGTTTATCTGCGTGAGTTGTTGCGTCTGATTGTCGAGCCATGGTCTACTTTGCGACCGCCATGGCGTTCAGGATTTCTTCTGCGGTGGCAATCGCAGTCTCGATCTCCTGATCTGAAGTATAAAAATGCGGCGACATACGAACGCCTGCCTTAGGACGCCAGTCCACGAGCACGTCACGCTTCAGGAGCTCGGCGCAGATTTCCTGTGAATTGGGCATGTCGATCGAAACGGTTCCTCCCCGATTTTCCGGATCGCGGGGAGTGTTTACCTTCCAGCCCCGCGCATCGGAGAGTTCGATCAGCTTTGCAACCTGGCGCTTGGACTTGGAGCGAATGTTACCGATTCCTGCTTCGGCAATGATCTTCAAGCCCGGACGTGCTGCGTAGAGCGCCGGCACATTGGGCGTGCCGTTCATGAATTTGTATGGCGGATCAGCGTACTTGATGGGGCCGATCTCGAAGTGAAAAGGCTTCTCGTGTGCCACCCATCCGGTAAGGCGAGGTTGCAGTTTCTTACCGAGATCAGGGCGCACGTACAGATAAGCAGTACCTGGTCCGCCACACAGCCACTTCAGGACTCCGCCGCAGGCGAAGTCCACATTCAGAGCGCGAACATCTACCGGCACTGTGCCGAGAGACTGGAAGGTGTCGAGAACTACGTGTGCGCCGACACGATGTGCGCGGTCGATGATCGCCTTGGCATCATTGATGTAGGCGCTGCGAAAGATGACGTGCGAAATCGGTACCAGGAGAGTTTCTTCATCGATCGCCGCCAGCAGCCGTTCGGTAGGAACATGGATTCCGTCGTCGGTAGGCACCATGTGCACGCGAGCTCCAGCTGCGCGCTGAGCTTCCCAGAAATACATCACCGAAGGGAAGTTCAGGTCGGTATAGACGACCTTGTTGCGCTTACCGGAAAAATCGAAGCAGGAGGCGACAACCGCCTGGCACTGCGTCACATTCTGATGAAGCGAGACGGTGTTGGAATCGCCATTCATCAGTCCTTCGATGAGTCCCCCAACTTCGTGCCCAAGCATCCACCAGGTTTCTTCCCAAGCGCGCACTCCGCGCGTTGCCCAAACTTCGGCGTACTCGTTCAGAGCCCGCTGCGCTGCCCGCGGCATAGCTCCCAGCGAATTACTGATCAGATAAGTGGTATTCGCCAGGATGGAAAACTCCGGACGGAAGCGGAGAAGGTCATCGGCCATGAAGAGCATTTTAGCCTGAGTGCAGCGGAGGGGAATGGCGTGATCGGGCCATTGGGAATCCTATGTCATTCCGAACGAGGTGAAGAGTCCCTATCGCCGCCGATGCCCTTCAGGCCGACTTCTTCAACGCAATGAAAGCCAATTCACTGGCTATCGCAACGTATTTTCGTATCGCTAGAGACTCCTCACTTCCTTGGGAATGACAAAGGGCATCGGCCCGCTGACCGATCCCGCGATTTACCTATGACTTCCGTGCCTTCGTAATCAACACAATCATTGGGGCTTGCGTGGAGTAACGCTTACAATCGAAAGGGTTCGCTACCTGAATGGCAGATTTTTCCAAACGTCTCGATAAAGCGGAGAAGTTGCTTCACAAGGGCAAAGTTGACTCCGCCCTGGAGGAATATCTTTCCATTTTGGACGTCGATCCCGGCAACGATAAGGTTCGCCACACCGCAGCGGACCTGTTTCTTCAGACGAATCGCAATCATGAGGCTGCTGCGCTCCTGAGCGAGCTTTTCGATCGAGAGCTCGCCATGGGTGACAATGCCAAAGCGCTGGTTACCTATAAGAAGCTGACTCGCGTCGCTCCGCCCAAACTAGGCCAGATACTCCGTTTCGCCCAGGTGGCAGAACGCAATGGAAGCCGGCGGGAGGCACTCGAAGCCTACACCACGGCGTTTAACGGATTTTTGCAGGAGCGCCGGGAGAATGAGGCACTGTCGGCGATGCGCCGGATGGTGGCGCTCGATCCCGAGCCCCGAAATATCAGACGAATGGCTGAACTTGCTTCTAAACTAAACGACCGCCAGACGGCCGCCGAGGCTTTCCTCAGAATGGGAATTGAGGAACAGGGTGAGGGACGATCGGCCTTTCAGTGGTTCGAGCGCGCTCACCAGCAGGATCCCGGAAATCCCAACATCGCCTTCCAGTTCGGGAGCGCTCTCCTCGCCAAGAATGAGACAGAGCGGGCGCTGCAGATATTCGAAACCGCGGCCACAGGGCAGAACAGCCTGCCGGAACATCGAAAAGCCTATGGGATGGCCTTACTCGAGGCCCACCGTCCCAAAGAAGCCACGCCAGTCTTGTGGGCGCTGTACGTCAAAAGTCCCGCACGGCTCAATGATATGGATTCCCTTCTTGGAGAGCTGTTGAGCCAGCAGCATTACAAAGAAGCTCTCGACCTGGCACGCAAGATCGATGCCCAGCAGCAGCGACTGGGGACGCGAAAGGAGTTCGCGGCTTTTCTGCGGGAGGTGATTGAAGCTCATCCTCCCGATGCTGAATTTCTCGTTTATCTGAGCGAGCTGTTTAACGCTACCAACCGCGAGCACGATTATTGCGATGCTCTCATGCAGCTATTTCAGCTTCGTTACGCGGCGGGAGATTTTAGCCGTGCAGCTGATGCCCTTGATCGCGCAACCGACGCTGATCCTTATCTCGAAGGCTCTGAACGCCGCCTTGAGTTACTGCGCGGCAAAATCGACTCGAACCGCTACCGGAATATCGCAAATCGGCTTCAGAAAGCTGGAGCAGAGCCGGTCATGGACGAGTCGGCGGAGCCACAAAAGGCGGAGATAAAAGCTTTGGTTGATGCAGAAGCTGAGCCCACTGTGCTCGAGGACCTCATGCTTCAAACGGAGATCTTCATGCAATACTCCATGCGCTCAAAGGCTCTGGAGCGGCTGGAGCGCATTCAGAAACTTTTTCCGCAGGAAGAGAAGAAGAATGAACAGCTGCGTCAACTCTACGTGAGCGCGGGCATCGTTCCCAAATATGGCGAAAGCTCCAGCCGTCCCGACGTCGCGGCAGAGCCTAGCGTCGAGTCAATCTCTGCACCGATAGGTTCTCGCCCTGCTCCTGGCGGGGATGATTCTGTCGACAACTTGGCACGCGTAACTGAGATTACGCGGAATATTTATCGCCAGTCGAACGTAAAGGGCGTTTTGTTCGCAGCAGTAAATGATGTTGGGCGTCACTGGAATGCGAGCCGCTGCGTCGCCGGCCTATGCAGTCCGGGCAAGCCGCCATCAGCCGCACTGGAGTATTGTGCGCCTGGAGTAAAGCAGTCGGATGTGATGGCCATCGTTCGTATGATCGGAGTGCTGCAGAACATCGCGGTGCAGCGCGGATCAGCGGCGATTGACGATGTGGCGAAGGCGCCGGAGCTGAAGGGAATCGATCAGTACCTGAAGGCGCTGGAGCTGAAATCAGTTCTCGCTTGTCCGCTTATGGACGGCGATCAACACGTTGGAATTCTCATTCTGGAACAGACCGACAAACGGCGAGCCTGGCGCTCAGCTGATGTCGTGGTGCTGAAGACAATTGCGGATCAAATGGTCCTGGCAGTGAACAACGCGAAGCTCCGCAATCTGATGAAAACGCTGGCCGTGACCGACGAAAAATCGGGCTTGCTCAAGCGCGCATCGTACATTGACGTGATGATGGCGGAAGTGAAACGCTCGCTGCAGCAGAATGTTCCCATGACGCTTATGCTGCTCAATTTTGGCAAGGTGAGTGCGTTGTCGCGAGAGGCAGGAGAGAGCGCTCTCGAAAATTTGATGCAAAGCCTTGGGCAGAGCATCACGGCGAACATTCGCCAGACAGATATCGCTATTCGCTATGACCGGACTACCATCGCGCTCATTCTCGGGGATACCAAAGACACCAACTCCTTCTTCGTCATCGACAAATTCCGCAAGGTCATTGCAGGCGTGAAGGTTCCAGGAACCGAGAGTCCGATTTCGATGACCGTGGGCGTCGCTGGCGCTGTAATTCAGAAAGAGTACGATCCGATCGATATTGTGACCGAAGTGATCAATCGCGCCGAGCAAGCCTTGGATGTCGCACAGTCTCAGGGGCCAAACTCCGCTCATGCGATGGCGCCTATTACGGAATCGGCTGAAGTGGCCTAGCGGCTCTTAGCTCGAGCCTGTTGGAAATCCCTTCCTGATACACTCAAAAGTTTGCTCCAGCCGGCTGAAGTTACGTCTGCTGACCTGGGCATTCACGTTCACCAACGGGTTACCTCATGCTTCAGCCTCAAGATATTGCCATTGTGAATGGCGCTCGCACGCCTATGGGCCGCTATTGCGGCAAGTTGCGCGACTTTACTGCTATGGAGCTTGCGGCGATCGCCAGCAAGGAAGCGATTCGTCGCTCCGGCGTGGAGCCGGCGGAGATCGATCATGCCGTATTCGGAAATGCGCAGCAGACCTCGGGCGACGCGCTGTATGGGGCGCGTCACGTAGCGCTACGCGCTGGTTTGCCCATCGAAGTTCCAGCGCTAACTGTAAATCGCTTATGCGGATCGGGAATGCAGTCGATCGTCACCGCAGCCCAAATGATTCAGCTTGGCGAATCGAAGATCGCGCTCGCCGGCGGAATGGAATCGATGTCGCAAGCGCCTCACGTCATTCGCGGGGCCCGCTGGGGCTTGGGCCTGGGCGAAGGCAAGATGGAAGATTCCCTCATGGTCGCGCTGCTCGACACCTACTGCGGACTTTATATGGCGCAGACAGCCGAGCGGTATGGCGGACAGCAAGGCATCACCCGCGAGATGCAAGATGAATTTGCTCTTGGTTCGCAACAGCGAGCTGCCGACGCGCAGAAATCATGCCGCCTTGGCGAGGAGATTACGCCGGTTGCGCTCAAGGACCGTCGCGGCAATCCCACCGGCGAGACGTTCGAGAAAGACGATCACCTGCGCCCCGACAGCACGCTCGAAGGCCTCGCGAAGCTGAAGCCTTCATTCGGTAAGGAAGGTACCGTCACCGCAGGAAACGCCAGCGGCATTGTCGATGGCGGAGCGGCGGTTGTGTTGATGCCAGTTGCGGAAGCCCAGAAGCGCGCTCTCAGGCCCTTGGGACGTTTGGTGAGCTGGGGCATTGCCGGTGTAGATCCCAGCATCATGGGCAGCGGACCGGTCCCAGCGACGCGAGCTGCGCTGCAGAAGGCTGGGCTTACGCTGGATCAGATCGACGTCGTGGAAGTGAATGAAGCCTTCGCGGCTCAGTATCTCGCGGTGGAGAAGGAACTCGGACTTGATCGGGAGAAGACAAACGTGAATGGTGGAGCTATCGCGCTGGGACATCCCCTCGGCGCGACTGGCACACGACTCGTCCTCACGTTGTTGTACGAGCTTCGACGTCGCAAAAAGCGCTACGGATTGGCCACTGCCTGCATAGGTGGTGGACAGGGAATCGCGGTGATCGTCGAATCGTTAACTCCATAGATCTCTGAAACTTTCCGGAACAATGGAGCTCAAGGAAGAATGCAAATCAACAAAGTAGGTGTACTCGGTTGTGGCTTGATGGGCTCAGGCATTGCCCAAGTGGCTGCACAGGCTGGCTACGAAGTCACCGTCCTTGAAGCTGAGCAGAAGGCCCTGGACAAAGGTTTTGCCGGCATCGATGCGTCATTGGCGAAGTTTGTCGAGCGCGGTCCGGAGAAGGGTGGCGTCACCGCTCAGCAGAAAGACGAAATCCGCGCGCGCCTGAAGGGCACCCAGAAGAAGGAAGATCTCGCGCAGTCTGACATCGTCATTGAAGCTATCATTGAGAACATAGACGAGAAGAAGAAGGTATACGCGGCGCTCGATGGAATCGTGAAAGCCGATGCGATCTTTGCCACAAACACTTCCTCGATCTCCGTTACGGAATTAATGACGGCTACGAAGCGTGTCGATCGATTTATTGGCTTGCACTTTTTCAATCCTGTGCCGCTGATGAAGCTCGTCGAAGTCGTGCGCACCATCGCTACTGCCGACGACGTCATCAATACAGCAGTCGAATTCGGAAAGAAGCTCGGCAAGGTGCCGGTGCGCACCTCCGACAAGACGGGATTCATCGTAAATCGCCTGCTGGTGCCTTATCTGTTGGACGCCGTTCGCGCGTACGAAGAAGGTGTCGGTTCCATTCCTGACATCGACAATGCCATGAAGCTGGGCTGCGGCTATCCTATGGGACCGTTCACCCTGCTGGACTTCGTAGGGCTCGATACCACCTACTACATTACTCACGTGATGTACGACGAATTTAAAGAGCAACGCTTTGCTTCGCCGCCATTACTCAAGAGACTCGTTCTGGCGGGTTGGTACGGAAAGAAGACTGGCAAAGGATTTTACGACTGGAGCGATCCGAAGAATCCACTTCCGGTGAAGCTGTGAGCAGCTGGCGATGAGCAGTTAGCGATTGGCAATAAGCTGAATGTCGCGATCCCAACCTGGTCTTAGAACTAGTTATTGAGAACTTGCTATGACTTTTGAAAGTCTCGTCTTCGAGAAGAAGAACAATATCGCTTATGTCACCATCAATCGTCCTAAGGTCCTTAACGCCTTGAACATGGCGACAATGGGCGAACTGCGGAATGCCTTTACTGATCTGAAACAGGATCGCGAAGTACGCGTCGTGATCCTCACCGGTGCGGGGGAGAAGTCCTTCGTCGCTGGAGCTGACATTGGCGAGTTGCAGAAGAACAATCCTGTCGAGGCAAAGGAGTACACACATCGCGGGCAAGCCGTGCTCGACCTGATCGAGAATCTCGGCAAGCCGGTGATCGCCTGCATCAACGGATTTGCTCTCGGCGGCGGATGCGAGATCGCCATGGCATGCACGATGCGCTTGGCCAGCGACAATGCCAAGCTCGGCCAGCCCGAAGTGAAACTCGGGATCATTCCTGGCTATGGCGGAACGCAGCGCCTGCCGCGCCTTGTTGGAAAAGGCATTGCCATGCAGCTTCTGCTTACCGGCGAGATGATCAGTGCGCAGGAGGCGCATCGGATCGGACTGGTAAACGAAGTGCTTCCGGCTGCTCAGTTGATCCCGCGCGCTGAAACAATTGCGCAGGCGATCATCAAGAACGCTCCGTTGGCAATCCAATACTGCCTGGAAGCTGTGAATCACGGCATTGAATTGACTCAGGAGGAAGGCCTCTATCTCGAAGCGAGTCTCTTTGCCGTTTCCTGCGCAACAGAAGACAAGAAGGAAGGCACCTCCGCTTTTCTGGAAAAGCGTGCCGCAAATTTTCACGGTAAGTAACCGCAAGTAACTTTCGATTTACTACTGCACAATCCGGCTGCCCAACATCCGTTGCAACTCAGCAAACAATAAAATCGGCACGCCAACAGGCGTCACAGTGAAAAATTTGCAGAATCATGGGGTTTCGATCCGCTCCCCTGTCTGAAATATCAGCTACTTACAATTGGCCCGTTGGCTGCACCTTTGGTGCACTGCCAGAAACCACGGAGGTCAAGCATGTTGCAGCAACGCCATCTAGCAGTGGACATGATGCGCAGCGGACTCGACCGGCGCCGCTCTTCCATGCGCATTCTCCTTGCGATTCCCGCAGAAGTAGTTTGCCATGAAATAAGCCCCAGACATCATGCCGCGCTGGTACGCGACATCAGTCTTAGTGGGGCGTTCCTGTATTCCGGCTTCACCCCTGCCGTCAATGCGGAACTCACAGTGCACTTCGCTGTCCCGCTGGCTGGAAGAAATGTGCGGGTTACATGTCACACTCAGGTAGTTCGCGTCGAGAAGTCTCCGCACGGCGGCGCGACTGGATTTGGAGTGCGGTTCCGCAATCACGACGTAAGCGTCATCCATTGAAGGCATCTGAGGCTGCCCCCGCCACTTGCAGCCGGACGGTTTGAGCGGCGTCGGTTCTCCGTGTTACGATTCCGTTTCTTTCCAGGGCTTGAGCCCGTCTGCTGCGTCCCTCAGCAGCGTGTGATGTCCTATGGCTTTCCTCGCCACGACGCGAATGCTCGTCTCCGCGCGAGCAGTGTGCGAGGAGCCTGAATCCCAAAAGTCAGGGAGATGGCGCCCGGGCAGAGTAGGATCGCGTCCGTGTCAACGGACGCGAAGCTCCCGCTCAAATTTCTGCCGGTCACTGCACTCCCAACCAGCCGCCTCTAAAAACGCAATTCCAATTACATTTCAGCTCCGAAGCGAAAGGGGTCCTTCGTGAAGACTTATGAAAGCGCGAGTCTGCGCAATGTTGCCGTTCTCGGCCACTCCCATTGTGGGAAGACATCCTTAATCTCAGCCTTGCTGTATACAGCTGGCTCGACTCCCCGCCTCGGAAGGGTGGACGACGGTTCGGCGGCTACCGCGTGGGACGAGGAAGAGATTGCCCGGCAGATGTCGATCGCGATGACGCCGGCATACTGCGAATGGGACAAGTGCAAGATCAATCTGATCGACACGCCCGGCTTCAATATGTTCCTGCATGAGGCCAAGGCGGCGCTTGTTCCCGCGGAGGCGGCGCTGATCGTAGTCGATGGCGTGAGTGGCGTTGAGGCAATGACCAGCCGGGGTTGGGATTACGCCGCTGAGATGGACATGCCCCGCATTATTGTCGTGAATCGCATGGATCGTGATCGCGCGGACAAGGACCGTGTGCTGGAATCTCTCAGGGCAGCTTTCGGACGGCAAGTAGTACCGGTATTCCTTCCGATTGGCGCCGAACGTAATCTTACAGGCGTCGTGGATTTGGTCACGATGAAGGCTTACACGTATTCCATGGGCGGCAATGGAAAGGGAAAGGAAGGACCGATTCCCGCAGACCTTGCCGAAGAGGCCAAGGCAGCGCATGAGGCGTTAGTCGAGTTAGTAGCAGAAGGCAAAGATGAGCTGATGGAGGAGTTTTTCGAAAAGGGAACGATTCCTGAAGATCACCTCATCGGGGCGTTGCACGAAGCCATTCGCGAAGACCGGATTTTCCCGGTTTTGTTTGCTTCAGGGCTCGGCAACATCGGCACAGATCACATCCTGGATTTTCTCGTCACATACGCGCCGACTGCAGCCGAGAGCGCGCCGATACGATTGGCCCCAGGGACGTCATCTGGTAATGGCGCCAGCGGCAATGGTGCCTCAAGCGAGACGCTCACCATCACCGACTCGGGTCCGCTGGCGCTCTACGTTTTTAAGACGATCTCTGACCCATTCGCAGGTCACATCACATTCTTCAAAGTTTTTTCCGGAGTTGTAAAGAACGACGCGACCCTACACAACTTCACCCGCAATGTGGGCGAGAAGTTTTCTCATCTGTCGGTGATGCAAGGAAAAACAGCGGTAAACGTCAGCGAGTTACATGCCGGCGATCTCGGCGCTGTGGCAAAGCTCAAGGGAACCCTGACAGGCGACAGCCTCGGAGAGAAGTCCCGCCCAGTGAACTTTTCGCAAGTCACGTTCCCAGAGCCTGCGATTACCTTTGCCATCGAGCCCAAGACGCGGGCCGATGAAGACAAGCTGGCCAATGGTCTTCATAGGCTGATGGAAGAGGACCAGATGGTGCGCTTCTTCCGCGACGCGCAAACGAAGGAATTTCTCATTGCCGGAACTGGCCAGCAGCATATTGAAGTCATCGTCTCCAAGCTGAAGAAGCGTTATCACACGGAAGTAGTGCTTAAGGCTCCAAAGGTTCCGTACAGGGAAACGATTCGCGGCAAAGCCGACGCGCATGGGCGTCACAAGAAGCAAAGCGGCGGCCACGGACAGTTTGGCGATTGCAAGATCAAGATGGAGCCGTTGGCTCATGGCGCAGGCTTTGAGTTTGTTAACGACATCTTCGGAGGCGCTATCCCGAAGAACTTCATTCCCGCAGTAGAGAAGGGAATCGTGGAAGCGGCGGGTCGCGGATATCTTGCCGGATATCCCGTCGTCGACTTCAAGGTGAGCCTTTATGACGGCTCCTATCACGAGGTGGACTCCAACGAACTCTCGTTCAAGATGGCCGGCCGTCTCGCCTTCCGGCAAGCTATGGAGCAGGCTAAGCCAGCCCTGCTTGAGCCGATCATGCATGCCGAGATCTCCATTCCTGACGAGTTCGCCGGCAGTATCATGGGCGATTTAAATTCCCGCCGTGGCCGCATTCAGGGTATGGACAACAAAGGTGGAATTACCGTGGTAAAAGCAGAAGTCCCCATGGCGGAGATGCTGTCGTATGGCGTCGATCTCACCTCAATGACGCAAGGTCGCGGCAGCTTCTCCATGGAGATGCACCATTACGACATCGTGCCCGCGGCCCTGCAGGAAAAAATCATTGCGGCGGCCAAAGCGGAGCGCGGCGAACTGGTAGAGGTGGAGGAATAAGCTATTTTTCGCGTCCCGCCGGCTTGGGCCGGTCTGACTTAGGCGGTTTCGGCAGATTAGGACGAGGACGCTTGGGGCTCTTCGGCGGTTTTGGCAACCGGGGTTTAGGAGGCTTGGGAGCCGTCAGTGCCGGCCATTCGGTAATGGGAAAAGGACTGGGGCCAGAGTTCGAAGGCGTCGGCGACTTCAGAGCGATATCAGCGAGCTGCAGATAATAACCGTAGGGCGGATCGACCAGACCACGGCGTCCACGTTCACCCTTAATCGTTCTTTCCAGTTCTGGCGCGATCCAGAGTCCGCGGGAGTTTACCTTTTGCACCCGCGCCTGTCCCTTTTTTTTCCGAGTCATTCCCGAGCCGCCATAGCTGGAGTTCTTTCACCCCACCATAACTAAAAGGGAGCGCTGCAGCGGTTTTGATTGGCCCAAAAACGCGCCTTAGTACCAAATAGTTAATTTTCGTGGTTTGGAGTCTGCTCTGCAAAATTCACTGTTAATTCGCTGTTACGTCACATAACAGCGAAAATATCAGCGAAAAAAACAGCGAATTTTTTTATCCCGCGGGAAGTCCGCGTCAGTACTGGCGATCAAGAAAGAGGCAGTGAATTAACAGTGAATTAACAGCGAATTGGTTTTGTGCCAGTGGGCGAGGCCGTCGCTCCTGAGCGAAGGTGGGAGGGTTAACCACTTTGTTATTACAGTTACCGTTTTCGGATTGATTTGCCGACACCATCTGAGAGAATCATGAACCGGGAAAACCACTTTGACAACTGAATTCATGGATCAGCGCGCATCTTGGATATTCACGCATGCACAGCCAAAGGAAAGTATCAGCCTGTTGCAACGCTCTGGCGATTGGGCTCGCATATTCGTCGCCGTTTGCCTGCTGTCCGTCTGCTCCATGGCGCAGTCAGCGGACGCTCAGGGTACTGCCAGTTCACATCCGCTGAGCGCGGCACAGGTCAAAGAGCTCAAAGACTACATCCATTCTGCCTGGACTACCCTTCGCCGCTCCCAGACTGAATGCGGCTCCCTGGTCGACACCAAACTAACCACCAAGCCGGTGCTGTACATACCAGCCGATATCCCGACGCCGCCGGCCGTTCAAGCGCTCGAATCGAAGTGCGGCAACCGCGTAGTAAAGCTGCCACGGCCGATTCAGAAGATGGGCGACGTGAAAGTCTCAGAAGTTCAACCGCCGGGGCTCTTGTATCTGCCGAATCCGTACGTTGTCCCGGGCGGACGGTTCAACGAGATGTACGGTTGGGACAGCTACTTCATCATCCGCGGCCTGGTGCAAGACGGCATGCTCGAGCTGGCCGGCAACATGATCGACAACTTCTTCTTCGAGATCGAGCATTACGGCGCCATTCTCAACGCGAATCGGACGTATTACTTCACGCGCTCGCAGCCGCCGTTTCTTACCTCGATGATCCTGGATTTCTATCAGGCGGCGCAGAAACAATCGAAGCCACTCGCGGACCAGAAATGGCTTGCCCGCGCCTACGCCTATGCCGTCCGCGATCACCAGCTCTGGACGCAGGAGCCGAAGCTCGCGGGAAACACCGGCCTCTCTCGCTACTTCGATCTCGGGGAAGGTCCGGTTCCTGAAATGGGAGATGATCCTACCTACTACTCCGACGTAACCAGCAGCTTGCTCGCCATAGACGACGACGCTGCCCAAGGATACGTAGGCTCAGATGGCGACAGGAGGTCAGCGCAGACCGGTCCTCAGTTCCAGGTTGAGGTCTGCGCAATCCAGGACGCAACCACCTCCGGAGCGCGGCATTGCTCGGAAGCCAAACGCGTAAGCCTGGCTCGTGATTATTACAAGGGCGATCGCGCAATGCGCGAGTCAGGATTCGATATCTCGTTCCGTTTTGGGCCGTACAGCGGATCCACTCATCACTATGCTCCCGTTTGCCTGAACAGCTTGCTTTATAAAGCCGAGCAGGATCTCGCGCAAATGGCAGAGATGCTGGGACGATCGGAGGAGGCGGCCAAATGGAAGCAAGTCGCCGAAAACCGGAAACAGGCGGTCAACAAATATTTCTGGAACGCGCAGGCAGGAATGTACTTCGATTACGACTTCCTGCATGACCGCCAGTCGAACTACTACTACGCCACCACCTTCTATCCGCTCTGGGCCGGCCTCGCGAGTCCTGAACAGGCGCAAGCCGTGGCGCGCAATCTAAGTCACTTCGAACATGCCGGCGGCATTGCGATGAGCGATCGCGTCACCGGCATGCAATGGGATCTGCCGTATGGTTGGGCACCGCTGCAGTTGATTCCCGTAGAGGGACTACGGCGCTACGGATTCAATCAAGAGGCTGACCGTATCGCGGAAGAGTTCGTCTCCGACGTCTACGACAACTTCAAGCGCGATCAGACGATTCGCGAGAAATATGACGTAACTACGCGCTCCACTCAGGCCCAGGTCTCAGCCGGGTACAAGACGAACGTCGTAGGATTTGGCTGGACCAACGGCGTGAGCCTGGTGCTCCTAAATTCAAAATAGGTCAGAACAGTCAGGTGCATTCTCTGTGAATGCGGTTCAGCTTTGCTGCCGTGGTGAGAACGCCCCAGGGGGCCGGAGTTCGCCCCCGTACACTATTTGGAACGTCTATTACGCGGATTACTTTTAGTGATTAGCTAAATTCCTGATGTCGCCAATAACTAACTCTTCTAATCTGTAATTACTATCCTTCCCATAACTGCACTGAATACTTGCCTAATAAAACTAAGATACTCTTATGCGGCGAATTCAAGATATGCATTGGACGAAGTCCATAGTTCGCAAATAGTGTTGTTGCTCATTACTCATGCAGCCCGATGTTCTCTCAGCATGAGATCTCAAGAGTGAGTCATCAACATGAAGAGTTACAACCGTCTCGTCACGCGCATACTTGTGTTTTCAACGCTCCTGTGTTCTCCGGTTCTCTCGCGGGCGCAAAGCGATACCGATTCCAAACCCGCGGCTTTAAATAGCCGCATCGAGGAACTGCAGAGAGAGCTTGACGACCTTCGCTCTCAAATGGCAGCTCTCAAGGAAGCCCCTGCTCATCCAGCCGGCTCAGGTTCATCAGCTGCGTCGTTGGCCTCCAGCAGCGGTGCTACTTCGATTGCGAGTTTGCTTGGTCCTACGACCCTGAGCGGGTTTGTCGACATGTATTACGGCTACAACGCTAATCAACCAGTGAGTCGCAGCAGCGGATTTCGCAGCTTCGACGCGCTTTCGAATCAATTCGCTCTGAATCTGGTTGAGCTTGTCGTGGACAAGACGCCCGAGGTTACCAATAGCCGAACCGGTTATCACATCGCGCTCGGGTACGGACAGGCGATTAACGCCGTCAACGGATCCGATCCTGGCGGACTCGGTTTCGATCAATATCTCAAAGAAGCTTATTTCTCATATCTCGCACCAGTAGGGAAGGGACTCCAGGTAGATTTCGGAAAGTTCGTAACTCCAGCGGGAGCCGAGGTCATCGAAACCAAGGATAACTGGAATTATTCGCGCGGTCTGCTCTTCTCGTATGCGATTCCCTATTACCACTTTGGCGTACGGGCGAAGTATGCGTTTAACGACAAATACTCCCTCACTGGTTACGTGACCAACGGCTGGAACAATGTCGTGGAAAACAACACCGGCAAGACCTATGGCATGAGCCTTGGTTGGAATCCGACAAAGAAGTTGAGCATTGCAGAGAATTACATGGCGGGCCCTGAGCAGGGCGTGAATTCTAACTGGCGCCAGCTTTGGGACACCGTTGTCACCTACTCCGCTACTTCAAAGCTGACGCTGATGGCCAACACTGATTACGGCCGTGGCGACCGTATTGCCGGAGTTGTGAATCCTGTCTTCTGGACTGGAGTTGCCGGGTACGTGAAGTACGCGCCCACCGAGAAGTATGCGTTTGCAACCCGGTATGAGTACTACAACGATCATGATGGCTTCACCACTGGCACTCAGCAGCACTTCAACGGAATTACGGGAACGTTTCAGCGTATGGTGGCGAGCCATATCCTCACTCGTCTGGAGTTTCGGCGCGATACATCGAGCCAGCCAACTTTCGCGAAGGGTAACAACTTGCCGGTAAAAGCGCAGAACACGGCTACTGCTGGACTCGTCTTCATGTTCGACAGCAGGGAAGCTAAGTAGGAATCCAGGCAAGATCAGCTTCCGTGATATGCGCCATAAACAACACAAATAACAAATTAAGTAAATAGCTGTAAGCAGAAATATGTATTGGACTTACGCCGGCATTGTCAGTAGGGTGTCGATGCGCTTACTGTATACCGCCCGCAATATCTCTACAGAGGAAGGCTATAAGTGTCATGAAAAGACAACCAACAAAGCTGTCTCTATCGGCTAAATTATCCCGCCTGTCCGGCAGAATGCGAGATCCTGAGTGGCGGCGCTACGGAAGGCTCTTGCTTGCCGGGAAGGCGATCGGCATCGGCTTGGTTTTGTTGATCGTCGCATTTAGCGCGGGCTTGCTCGGCACACGAGTGCTCGCGGCGGAAACCGGAGTTAAGGCTGCAGACATCGTCAATCCCATCAATACGGTGTGGACGCTGGTTGCTGCTTTCCTGGTATTCGGCATGCAGGTAGGCTTCACCATGCTCGAGGCCGGCTTTTGTCGAGCGCGCGAAACCGTAAACGTGTTGATGGAATGTATTGTTGACACCTGTCTCTGCGGCCTCCTCTTCTATGCCTTTGGTTTTGCCTTCATGTTCAGCCACGGCAACGGCTTCATCGGATATCACTGGTTCTTCCTGAGAGACGCTCCCGCAACTTATGAGGCCAGCGGAGTCGCCTTCATGGCCTTCTGGCTCTTCCAGTTTGCTTTTGCAGATACCTGTTCAACAATCACCTCAGGGGCAATGGTCGGGCGCACAGGATTTGTTGGAGACCTGCTTTACAGTGTCGCCGTTTCCGGCTTCATTTATCCGATCATCGGCCACTGGGCCTGGGGACCTGACGGTTTCCTGGCTCTGATGGGAAGCCCCGGGCAGTTCCTTCCCGGATTGGGAATGGGATTTCACGACTTTGCCGGATCTACTGTGGTGCACACAATCGGCGGCTTCATCGCTTTGGCCGGCGCAATCGTGCTGGGTCCTCGCCTTGGCCGCAAGTTCAAGCGCGATGGCGGAGCTCCGATGCTGCCGCACGATCTGGTCATCGCCGCCAGTGGCGGACTTCTCCTTTGGTTCGGTTGGTACGGCTTCAATCCCGGCAGCACATTATCGGCAATGGATTTTGAAGGAATCGGCAGAGTGGCTACGAACACCACGCTCGCGGCGTGCGCGGCGGGTTTGACCGCCATGGCTTACGCTTACCTCGGCAGCAAGAAATGGGATGTGGGTTTCACCATAAACGGATTTCTTGCAGGCTTGGTGGCAATTACGTGTCCGTGTTATTGGGTCAGCCCGACTGGATCGATTCTTCTCGGCGGTGTCGCTGGTGTGCTGGTAGTGCTCGGCGTCGAACTGCTGGAATGGCTGAGGATCGATGATCCCATTGGAGCTGTGCCTGTTCATGGCTTGTGCGGCATCTGGGGAACACTCTCATTAGGGCTATTCGCTTGCGGAAAATATGGAGCCACGGGGCCACTCGCTCCTGATAATTCTGCGGCCCTGAAGGGACTCTTCTACGGCGGGGGAACGCAAGTTCTGAAGGCGCAAGCACTGGGCAGTTTGATCATTACCGTGTGCACTTTCTCGGTCGCGTTAGCAGTAATGTACCTGGTAAACGCTACCGGAACATTACGGGTATCCAAAGAAGGCGAGCTTTACGGGTTGGATTTGCACGAACACGGGATTTCCGCCTACCCAGAGTACGTGATCTCCTCTTTATCGCGTCCTTCCGGCGTAGCAGTTCAGCCGCAGGTACTCGATCTGGAACCGATGCCAATCCACACTGTCAGCCGAGTAGCAAGTGGCGATTGACATAACAGCGCAGCAGGTCCGGTTAAAAGCAATCCGGACTTGCTGTGTTGCGGTTCTGCATGAGGATCACGCGATGGCAACAATCAGCAGCACAGGCGAAGAGGATCATGACTAAAGTCGAGGCGATTATTCAACCGTCGGTCTTTGAGAGCGTCAAGGACGTTCTCACGGAGTTAGGCGTTGAGGGAATGACCGTAGCTGACGTCCGGGGGCATGGGCGGCAGAAGGGACACACGGCCACATATCGTGGTCGGGAATATTCTGTGGACCTGTTGCCGAAGATCAAGCTGGAGGTTGTGGTGGAAGATGAAACGGTGGACTCTGTCGTCGACGCCATCGTAAAAACTGCCGCGACCGGACGTATTGGAGATGGTAAGATCTTTCTCTACAAAGTGGATGAGGCGATTCGCATTCGCAATTACGAGCGTGGAGTAGCGGCGTTGTAGGCACATCACGGACATACTTCGGCCAACGCAGGATTGATCGCAGGTGCTGAAACCCACCGTATCCTGTTCTTAGCCCATAAGGTGTCAGCATCCCACACCAACGCTGTATATTCACGAGACTAATGATAAAGACAGACGACGAATGACCAGATTCGCTGCGAATCTTTCAAGTTTATTCACCGAACTTATCTTTCCAGAGCGCTTCGAGGCGGCAGCTAAACATGGGTTCACTGCCGTTGAGTATTTATTTCCCTACGATTACTCAAAAGAAGATCTTGCTGAGCTACTGAAACAGTTCGATCTCCAGCAAGTGATGTTTAATCTGCCTTCGGGGAATTGGGAGGCCGGCGAGCGTGGTCTGGCCTGCGATCCGCGCCGCATTTCAGAATTTAAAGAGGGCCTGGAAATGGCAATTGACTATGCCATAGCTCTCGACTGCAAGAGATTGAACTGTCTCCCCGGCATCATGCCACGCGACAGTTGTCCTCTCACTATTCATGAAACTTTGGTAGGAAACTTACAGCATGCGGCCACGCGGTTGGCTCAGCTCAATATCAAGCTGCTGATTGAGCCTATTAATGTGTACGACAACCCTAACTTCTTTCTCCATCGGTCATCACATGCTCTCGCAATTATGAACGAGGTGAATCATCCCAATCTGTTTCTGCTGTATGACGTCTATCACATGCAGATTACCGAGGGGAACCTTGCCAGCACGATTGCGGAAAACATCCCGCGCATCGGTCATCTGCAGGTTGCGGATGTGCCTGGACGCAACGAGCCCGGCACTGGCGAAATCAACTTCAATTACCTCTTCCGGCATCTAGATGCGATGGGCTATGAGGGTTGGGTCGGTTGCCAATACAATCCGCTGCTTACCACCGAAGAAGGCCTGCAGTGGTTCGCACAGTATCAGACTGAGTCGAGTCCTGTGTAGTTCCGCACGACCGATCATCTCTATCCCAAGTAGAATTTCATTCGTGGCTTTGGAGAGGCTTTTCCTTGCAAGCTGTGTGCGCCTGAGGAGGTTTTCCGGCCGAATTCATTTCTCGCTTGTCCTTCTCTTAACACTTGTGCTCGCGCCGGCAGCAGCCGGCTTTGATCTTAAGCAGAAGACGCGCGACGCATACGACCAATATCTCTCGTTAGCTGAGAAGAAGGTGGACGCGGAGCAAAGTGGCCCTAATTTCTTCTGGGGAGACATTACTCCTCGTGACGAGCAGCTCAAGCAGGGCGAGATCGTCATCGAGAAAGCGACGCTGGCTTTCTCTAAAGCTGCCAAAGTGCCGGACGGACTGATACATCACTGGTCAGGTTTCGTCTTCATTCCCAACACGAACCTCGGCAAGGTGCTCTCGTTTCTCGAGGATTACGACCATCATCAGCAGTACTACAAGCCGGACGTTGCGCGCTCAAAGCTGCTGCATCGCGACGACGATCACTTCGTTGCCTACCTGCGCTTTGCCAAGAAAAAGATCATCACCGTGGTCCTGGACACGGAGCACGACGCACATTACTACAGGCTCGATGCGCAACGCGCCTATAGTCGATCGCACACGACGCGCGTCAATGAAGTCGAGAATCCGAATCAACCCGATGAGCGCCAGAAGCCAGCAGGGCACGGTGAAGGATACATGTGGAGCATGGATACGTACTGGCGATTCTTGGAACGGGACGGCGGAGTCTACGTCCGCTGCGACGCAATCTCCCTGACACGCGACGTGCCCACTGGCCTGGGCTGGCTGATCGGACCGTTCATCACTTCCATTCCGCGGGAATCGTTGTCGGCTACGCTGAAAGCTACGCGCTTGGGCTTGGAACGGCGGTAAGAACATTGAACACGGAGGTCACGGAGATTTGGGAGGGTTGCTTCGATTTTTGGATACTGCAACGGGATCTTTAAGATTTGGGCCATTCGGGCCATCTACAACGCGATGTTTGCCCTCTGGCTTTGTGAGGACTCCGGGCTCGAAGTAGAATGCGAACCCCAAGAAATTGAACACGGAGGTCACGGAGGGCGGGGAGGCAAAACGTGGAAACAGGCGCCAGGCGGGCAGTCTCACATTCTGAGTTAACTCACGAAATTATTAAGGCAGCTTTGGCCGTTCACTCAGAGCTTGGGCCTGGATTACTTGAAAGCGCTTATGAAGCTTGCCTTGCATATGAACTTCGCAAAGCAGGATTGGACGTCAAAGCTCAAGTGCCGCTACCTCTTGTGTACCAGGGTGTGAAGATGGATCTTGGTTATCGCATCGATCTCCTGGTCGCCGATGAGATTGTGGTGGAGATAAAGTCAATCGAGGCTGTTGCGCCAGTGCATAAAGCACAATTGCTGTCGTATCTGCGATTAAGTAAGAAAAAAGTCGGGCTACTAATCATTTCAACGTCACTCATCTAAAAGAAGGCATTCATCGCGTTGTAAATGGCCCAAATCTAGAATTACCCAACCGGTATCCACGACAGTAAAGAAGCCCCTCCCCATCCTCCGTGACCTCCGTGTTCACTTTTTTGGGTTTCGTAGTTTACTTCGAGCCCACGGTCCCATCCGAACGAGGGCATACATCGCGTTGTAAATGCCCCAATCTAAAATTGCCCAACCGGTATCCACGATCGTAAAGAAGCCCTCCCCAACCTCCGTGACCTCCGTGTTCAAATTTTTTGGGTTTCGTAGTTTACTTCGAGCCCGCGGTCCCATTCGAACTAGGGCATACGTAGCGTTGTAAATGGCCCCAATCTAAAATTACCCAACCGGTATCCATGATCGTAAAGAAGCCCTCCCCAACCTCCGTGACCTCCGTGTTCAATTTTTTGGGTTTCGCAGTCTACTTGGAGCCCGCGGTCCGAACAATGCCGTGGCGTACGCTTTCGTCCTGCCACATGCGGAAGCCGCCGAGGAAGGCGTTGTTGTTGCTTCCGAGGCGCACTCCGGCGGGGAGATCGGTTAGCTTTTTGGCGTTGCCGCCGCCTAAGACGACGTCGTCGGCTTGAACCGCTTGCCGCAATTGCACCACGGCTTCGAAGACATTCTTTTGCCACTTCTTTTGGCCGAGGCGTTCGAGGCCGCGCCGGCCGAGGTAGTCCTCATACGTGCGTCCTTTCTTGTAGGGAAGATGGGCGAGTTCCATGGGTTGCAGGACGCCGTCGACGATCATCGCCGATCCCAATCCGGTACCGAGTCCGAGAAAGAGCATTCGGCCTTTTTTGTAGCTGCCGAGGGCTTGCATGGCGGCGTCGTTGATGACCTTGACAGGCTTACCAAAGGCTTTTCGGAAATCAAACTTGACCCATCCTGGTGCGAGATTGAAGGGCTCGCTGATGGGACGGCCCTGCACAACCGGTCCGGGATAGCCGATGGAGATGACCTCGTAAGGCCAGTCCTCCACAGCGGCCTTTACCTGGCTCACCATCTCGCGCGCGGTGAGGGTCGGGCCAGAAGGAACCTTGCGCATTTCTTTTTGTCCGCTGGCCAGCAGCTTCACGTTGGTGCCGCCGATATCGATAGCCAGCACTTTATATTTGTTGTTTGAGAAGTCTGTTCCGGATGGATTGTTGGAGTTCATGTGCGCGTGATCAGAGAGAGACTATCGCAAAAGGACGAAGCTGACTTTTGAACGTGGATCTGCCCGGATCCACGTTCTTGAGGCTATTGCAAGTCGCGCCAATTGTGCCCTACACCAATGTCCACCATAAGCGGCACTTTGAATGGGTACACGTTCTGCATGTGCTCGCAGACCAGTTCGCGCATGGTATCGATTTCCTTTTCCGGGACTTCAAAGACGAGTTCATCGTGCACCTGGAGCGTCATCCGGGAGCGCAGTTTGCGATGCGAGAGTTCGGCGTCGATCTTGATCATCGCGAGCTTGATCACGTCGGCAGCGGTGCCTTGCAGTGGCGTATTCACCGCCGTGCGCTCGGCGAAACCGCGCATGTTGGCGTTTTTGCTGTTGATGTCGGGGATGGGGCGAACCCGGCCGAACAGAGTGCGCACGCGCTGTTCGCGGCGGGTCTCGTCGAGGACGCGCTCGATGAAGGCACGCACGCCTTTGTAGCGCTCGAAGTAAGTCTCGATGTACTTCTTTGCCTCTTTCTGATCGATTCCCAGCTGGGCAGCAAGACCGAAAGGCGATATGCCGTAGACGATTCCGAAGTTCACAGCCTTGGCGCGGCTGCGATGCTCGGCGGTGATCAACATCGGCGGAACGCCAAAGACTTCGCTTGCGGTGAGCTGATGGATATCGTCTTCGCGGCGGTAGGCTTCGACCAGCAGTGGATCGTCGGAGAAATGGGCCAGTAAGCGCAGCTCAATCTGCGAATAGTCGGCGGCGAGGAGTACGTTGCCTGGCTCCGCAATGAACGCCGAACGAATTTCGCGGCCAAGCTCGGTGCGAATGGGAATGTTTTGCAGATTCGGGTTTGTTGACGAAAGCCGGCCGGTGGCGGTCGCTGCCGCGTTGAAGGTCGTATGGACGCGTCCGCTCTGCGGATCGACAAGCATTGGCAGCGAGTCCACATAGGTTGACTTCAGCTTCGAGAGCTGGCGGAAGCCGAGGACTTTACCTGCAATCTCGTGCTCGGCAGCCAAGTCTTCCAGAACGTCGACTGCGGTCGAGATCATCTTGCCTTTTCCATACTTCACTGGCTTGGGCAGCCCAAGCTTGTTGAAGAGCACCTCGCCAAGCTGCCGGGGAGAGTTGACGTTGAACTCTTCTCCAGCGAGAGCGTGGATCTCCTTTGCTCTGGCATCACACTGCTTCTCGAGATCGACTGCCATATGGCCCAGAGCCGCCGTGTCAATCTTCACGCCGGCTGATTCCATCCGCGCCAGCACTGGAGCAAGAGGAAGGTCGATGGTGTCGTAGACATTGATGAGGCCGGCCTCATCCTCGACCTGCTGCCGCAGTGTGCGAGCGAGCCGAAGGGTCAGGTCGGCAGCTTCTGCCGTCATTCCTGAAAGCTGCAAGTTGAATCGGCGCAAAGCAACTTCGGGCAAGGTGTGGCTGCTGTAGGTCGGATTCAGCAGATAGGAGAAGAGCATCACGTCATCCCGCACCCCAGCCAGCGGAAGCTCAGTTTTCTCCTGCGGCACAGCCGCCCTCGGCTGTGGCTCTGCAGCGGTTGGCCCAGGGGATTTTGTTTGTGCAGCAAACCTGGAGAGCATGCGAAGAGCAGACTTGTAGTCGTGTACCGATTTGGGAATCGACCGATCTGCCAGAACATTTCGAAGCGCCTCGGTGAGACCGTTATCGCCAAGTCGAACGCTGGCTGCCTTGTTCTGCTCGACCGAGATGGCGAGCTCCACTGGATCGCAGCCCTGTTGCTTTATGTTGAGCAGCGGAAGCTCCGGCTCTTCTTCTTCTTTTTGCTCCGTGCCGGCTGACGTTGTGGGCGGAGCACAGATTACGATTCCAATCTCGCCACCTTTGGCTTGCTTGAGCAGCTCTTGGAGTTGTGCCTCGCTATTGAGTGCGCCGTATTCGACGTTCGCCTGATCAGTCGTCTGTACGAAGTTCTTCAGCAGCGTGGTGAACTCAAGCTCATTGAAGAGTAGGCGGCAAGCTTCGTAATCGGGCTCCTGCGCCTGCATGGTTTCGACATTCAGATGCACAGGAACGTTGGTATCGATCGTGACTAGCTCCTTGCTGCGCAGGACAACGTCGCGATTATTCAGCAGCGATTCACGGTATGTCTTCTTCTCTACCTCCTCGGCATGATTGAGGAGGTTCTCGACCGATCCAAAGCGCTTGATCAGCTCAACCGATCCTTTGTCGCCGATTCCCGGCGCGCCGGGAATGTTATCGATGGAGTCGCCGCGCAAGGCCATTACATCGATAACCTGCTGCGGACCGACACCCAGAATTTCCTCGACCTTGGCCGCGTCGCAAATCAGATTGTCCTTTGGGGGATTCAAGACGCAGATGCTGTCGCTGACGAGCTGCAGCATGTCCTTGTCGCTGGAGACGACGTACACGGGATATCCCGCTGCCACTGCCTTATGCGCCAGCGTGCCGATTACGTCGTCGGCTTCGAATCCCGGCTGTTCCAAAATGGGAATACGGTATGCCTCAAGCGCGCGCCGAATGTAGGGAAGCTGCTGCGCCAGATCGTGCGGCATCTCCTTGCGATTAGCCTTGTAGCCGCCGTAAGCGATCTCCTGGTATGTCTGCGTTTTGCTGTCATACTTCTTGACCGAGGCGATCGCCTTCGCCTGTTCATCACGAAACGTTGGCGCGGAAACGTCAAAAACAGCCGCAAGATACTGGGGATGAAAGTCATCGCGCAGCTTGTTCAGCATGTTCACGAAGACAAATGTTGCCGCGGTCGGAATCCCAGTGCGTGTCGACATCGGGCGCTGCCGCTGCATGGCGTGGTATGCCCTGAAAATAAAGGACATAGCGTCGATCAGGAAGATTTGCGCACGGGCTTCGGGTTGTGGCTTCGCGGACAAGGTCTAGGAAAAGTCTAACAGCGGATTCACCACGGGAACACGGAGCAAAGCAAAACCAAGACAGGATTGAACACGGAGGACACGGAGGTTTGGGAGGGAAAAACGTGGCAACTGGCGCTCAGCGCGGAAACTCACGTTTCATCTGAACGAGTGCATACATCGCGTTGAAATGCCCCAATCTAAAATTTCCCGACCGGTATCCACGATCGTAAAGAAGCCCTCCCCACCCTCCGGGCCCTCCGTGTTCAATGATTTTGGTTTGCTCCATGACTCATCACTTACTAAGGGTTTCTACTATGCGATCGAAATCTTCGAGTGACGCGTACTCGATGATGATCTTGCCCTTCCCCTTGTTGTCACGAATCGTGACACGCACCCCCAGCGCCCGCTGCAGTTCCTGCTCGGCGGCGCGGACGTTGGGATCGACTACGCGCTGAGGCTTGGGGTCCTGCGCAGTTCCGTCCTGCGGAGCCAGCAAGCGGTGAATCAGCTCCTCGGTTTGGCGGACGGAGAGCGACGCGGAGCGAATTTTCTGCGCGGCTGCAAGGATCGCTTCAGGAGAATCGAGCATGAGAAGCACTTTCGCGTGTCCTGCAGTGAGTTCCCCTTTCTCAATCGACTGCTGAATAGCTTCCGGCAGCCGCAGGAGTCGCATCAGGTTCGCGATCGAGGCGCGATCTTTTCCTGTCTTCTGCGACATCTGCTCCTGGGTGAGGTTGAATTCGCGCGAGAGACGGTCGAAGGCGCGGGCCTCTTCCATGGGATTGAGGCCTTCGCGCTGCAGGTTCTCGACGATGGTCATCTCCATCGCCTGTTCGTTCGAAACCTGCTTGATTACCGCCGGAACGAATTCCCTGCCGATCTTCTGCGAGGCGCGCCAGCGGCGTTCACCAGCGATGAGCTGAAAGCGCCCATTCATCGGGCGAACGACGATCGGCTGCACGATTCCGTTGACTAGAATCGAAGCAGCCAGCTCGTTCAGCGCCTGGTCATCGATATGCGCACGTGTCTGGTAGGGATTGGGATCGATCTCTGTAACCGGCAAATCGCGGACAGATTGCCCCTGAATGTGCGCTGTCGGCGGCGGCTCGGCTGGTCGCCGCGAAGGAAGTAAAGATTCGAGTCCGCGTCCAAGAGCTTTACGCGGTCCGCTGGGTGTGGTCGTGATGGACAATTCTATCTCCCGTTAAGAAGCATTCGGCATTCGGCACTCAGCATTCGGCCGGATGACGGTGTTGCTGTTTGTTCCACGTGGAACATTTTCGACTTGCTCTTCCCATTCAAGGCTTCGATTCGCAATTGTTGTGTCCCCAGCTTCATTCAGTTGACTGGCTGAATGCCGAATGCTGAGTGCCTTCTCATCCGGCCTGTGCACCAACTGCTCTGCCGCACTGAGTGAATTCTGTGCATTTATCTTTTTGCTCGTCCATCAATTAACTTCCACAACCACCACACTAGCCAGGCAAAAATGAGAGCTTCCGCCACGCCTGCCATTATGAGGTATGCGTTGGGCCAGTTGGAATGAATGCCCCCCTGGAAGACTAGAGCTGCAATAAGCATTCCCGGCGCCAGCAAAGCGCCTAGTGCAGAGAACCCATGTGTACTCGATGCGGTTCCAATCAAGAGAGTTAGGGCAATGCCGACAACAAAGCACCTTCCGATTCTGGAGAATGCCGCTTTGTCCATCGCCGTTACTCAGTACAAGTCGAGTGTTCCACGTGGAACATTGTCAGTGCTTCCGCAGTCACGACCTTCGATTCGGCGACTACGCGCGCCCCAGCTCCATTCAGTTGACTGGCTGAATGCCGAGCGCCGAGTGCTGAACGCCGAATACTCTCTCATCCCGCCTGCTGCACCAACTGCTCTGCCGCGCTTGCGGCGGCTGCTCTGCTCATTTCTTTGCCCATGATCTCCTTTGCTAGCTTTATGTAGCTCTCGGCCCCGCGTGAGCGAACGTCGTAAAGCAACGCGGGTTTGCCGTAGCTTGGAGCTTCCGCCAGGCGCACATTGCGCGGAATCGTAG
Organism: Acidobacteriota bacterium; assembly: GCA_003225175.1. NCBI lineage: Bacteria > Pseudomonadati > Acidobacteriota > Acidobacteriota bacterium. The sequence continues at coordinate 112,624 of QIBA01000030.1, read as the reverse complement.
TCAGGCAGAGTTTCTCGCCAAAGAACTCGCGGAGGTTTTTCGCTACCTGCTGAGCCAGATTCGTGCGCTCGTCGAACATCGTGAGCACCACGCCTTCAACTTCGAGGCTGGGGTTAAACGAGTGGCGGATTCGCTCCATTGTGTCCAGCAGTTCGCTTACGCCTTCCAAGGCGAAGTACTCGGCCTGCATGGGAATCAGAACGGAATCGGCAGCCACCAGCGCGTTGAGAGTAAGCAGGTCCAGCGCAGGCGGACAATCGAGCACAATGAAATCAAAGTCTCCACGGATCTGGTCGATGGCCTGACGTAGCCGAAACTCGCGCTCCTCTGCCTGAACCAGCTCGATATTTGCTCCGATCAGGTGCTTGTGAGCAGCGATTACGTGCAGGCCCTCAAGTTCGGTCGTGAGAACAGCCTCTCGGGCGCCAGACTCCCGCATGAGAACTTGATACGTGCTGAGGCGCTCTGCATCTCGACCAAATCCCAATCCACTGGATGAGTTCGACTGTGGATCACAGTCCACCAGAAGAACTCTCACTTCAGCCGCGGCAAGCGATGCTGCTAGGTTGATCGCGGTCGTCGTCTTTCCGACTCCGCCCTTCTGATTCGCAATGGCGATTACTCTAGCCAATTCATCAGCCCTCGAATGTTGAACTTATGGTCGCGAGCGAAGGTTTATCAATGCCGGAGATTGGTGCAGGCGAGTGGATAACTGGACTGTTCCACGTGGAACAATCGCGCGAAAATGGCTTCAGTCTTGAGGATCGTTGTTGGTCTGTGGAGTGGAAAATCATGTGAAGAAGTAGATGTTTATCGCCAATGGGAGCTCGATCAAACGGAGCGCCGGGCGCCACGCCCGGCCAGAATACGTGGAAATACGAACTTGCATTGGGAGCCACATGCTCCGCAAATGTTCCACGTAGAACAATTCCGGCAGGGTACGAGTTATTTACTCTTACGCACCTGGCCAATTATGGACGCGACTGCTGAGCGACGCCCCGTGCCCAAGCAGATAGGCTGTTTACTAATCTGGTTCCTCCCCAGACTTATCGACATAGTCGACCTAATTGCCGGGCGAGGACGCCAAAGGCGCTCCATTTTCAGGATGTCGGTTTTGTCACACTAACGAGCGCTCCTTCATTTTATAGCGAACAGAGAGCGAAGATCCAGAGGGGGCCGAGCCGCGCCGATTTGAAATCACTCGCCTCGAATTTGAGTACGTCGTTCCGGTCGTCGGCCGGTACAAGGCTGATGAACCCGTTGATATTCGTGAATACGATCAGGTAGTCCCGACTGGCAATTTCTCTTTTACCTCCGCCGCAATGAAATTCTCACCCTTGTACCGGCCGGGGGCGGCCCGGAACCACGTAATCAGTCGGCAATCACTCCTCGCTGCAATTATCAGTCTCTAAATGCGTGAGGCGATTCTGCGCTGTCTTTGCCTACCAGAACGATTCGCTCGCGGGATTCCGGGACGGAGATCGGATTCATCCAGGTGAAATTCTGAAGCCGTTTGTGTGCAGTTTCAATTTGGGAAGCTCCTATGAGTAGCGCGAGCTTCCCGCCCGGCTCAAGGAGAGAGGCTGCCACGGGAAGGATGGTCTCGAACTTTTCGACAGCGCGCATGGTCGCCATCTGTGACTTTAGCTTTACCTCCTGCGCGCGACCCGCATGGACAGTGACGTTCTTCAGCTCCAGTGCGCGAACTACTTCGCGCAGGAACGCGACCTTCTTCTGCTGCGACTCGATCAGCGTCACCCGTGTTGCGGGCGCGTAGATCGCCATGGGAAGGCCGGGAAACCCGGCTCCAGAGCCCACATCGACCAGGCTTGAGGCCTCGGCCACTCCAGCGCGCTCAGCGGCGAAAAACGATTCGCCAAAGTGACGCTGAACAATCTGCTCGGGATCCCGAAGAGCCGTGAGGCTGATCTTGGCGTTCCACTTGAGGAGCAAGCCGAGGTAAGTCGCGACCTTGGTGCCTTGCTCAGCCGAGAGAGGAAGGATCAGGAATGGCCTGAGGAGATCGGTGAGTGTGAACATAGCGCAAAGGGCGATAGGCAATAGGCTAAAAGGAAGGCTTCAGCCCGATGCTCAGCTTAAATGTCCATTTCCGCGCTTGCCTGCTAAGTTCGCCGCGAGCTGGGCGAATCCGTGGCTTTGGCTTATGGCTTATCACCTTGTTGCTGCCCTGCTCCACGACTCAGCCTCCTAGTCAGGGCTGCTGCCTTTTTTCTTGTTGGCAGCGTACAAAATACTCGATTTCTTCAGACGGTCTAAACGTCTCATTTTGCGTCGCTTACATCCTATACAAACTAAAGGATTAGCACTTCGGGTTCCAGGCAACGAAAATGGCACTTGAATTGATCTAGAGAGTTGCAAAGGTGGGAATGCGGTCTTTCCGCCCTCCTCGACGGCGCGCTTTCGAGGAGATGAGCGGACGAAAAGAACTGGCCAAGGTTCCCCCGAGTGTTTGCCCGGACCCTCCCCCAAAAGGCTTCCGGAAAAGTTTGGAGGAATCGAAATGAAGTCCCGTTATTTCTTGACACTGCCGCTGGCCGCAGCGCTCATTGTTCCGGCTGCCATTGCCCAACAAACCACCACCACAACCCCCGACAAGCAGTCTGCGCCCGCGTCGCAAACGGTGGCTCCTGCAGCTCAGACGCAGACCGCTCCGGATACCAACGGTCCTAACACCAACAGCGACGTAAACCTGTCGGCTCATCAGCCGCTGCAGCCTGATACACACGAAGGCTTTTGGGGAAAGATCAATCCCTTTGCCCGCAAAAAGTACGTGCAGCGCCAGATGTCGCCGATCCGCAATCGCATGAACGAGCTGGATGAGCTCACTTCGACCAATTCGAAGAACATCAAAGACGTGGACTCGCGCGCGCAGGAAGGCCTGCGTCAGGCGAATTCCAAGGCTGATCTTGCCGATCAGCATGCAGTTGACGCCGGCAACCGTGCACAGCAGGCGCAGCAGAGCATTCAGGTCGCCAGCACGCGACTCGACACGGTTCAGCAGACGATCGGCACCTTGGACCAGTATCAGCCTGTGTCTGACACCGAGATTCGCTTCCGTCCTGGACAGCAAAAGCTGAGCCCGAAGGCGAAAGAAGCCCTCGATCAGCTTGCCGAGCAGATGAAGGGACAGCGCGGCACGATCGTACAGGTGCAGGGCTTCTCTTCCGGCAAGGGCAACACCGCGATCTCGAGCTCGCAAGACATGGCGCAGAGCGTGGTCCGTTACCTCGTCATCAACCATGACATTCCGCTCTATCGCATTTACACCATCGGGGTCGGCAATGCTCCGGTGAAGACCAGCGCGACGGCGGAAGGTCCAACGAAGCGGCTTCGTGGCGGACGCGTGGAAGTGGCCCTGCTGAAGAACGGCGTGGCTGATCTGACGCAGACACAGAACGCGCAGAACGCTGCACCAGCCGGCGGATCCAGCTATCAGCCGAACGCGCCTCAGGGTGGCGTGACTGGCAGCGTAAACCGCAATGCTCCGGCAACCAACCAGCAGCCGACTACGGCGACACAGCCTGCCGGCAACGTAAACACCAACAGCGGTGGGCAGCCAATACCGCGGCAGTAAATCAGAACCTCTACAGTCAAAAAGAGGCCTCGAGAGATCGAGGCCTTTTTTTCTTTGTGTCAATGCTCGTTCCTAATCGGGTGATCGGTGATCGGGTCAGAGGGCCACGTAAAAGGCAGGGCTTTCAGCGATCGGCCATCAGCTTTCGGCCAATGAACGATTTTTGGAGTGACAACGAAACTGCTTGCAGGCCGAACGCGGAGAGCCGACCGCTGAACCTAAGGGTTGCTACTCCACCCGATCACCCAATCTTCATTCTCCGTTGACACGCTCCAGCCGCTCCTCCTAACCTTGCAGGTTCCTCTGGCGGGAGATCATGCGGATTCTGGTTTTAGGTGGTGGGGGTCGAGAGCATGCTTTGGTGTGGAAGCTGCGCCAATCGCCGCGCACCACTGAGATCTTCTGTGCGCCGGGAAATGCGGGCATTGCGCGCGAGGCATCGTGCATTCCTGCCGATCTCAGGAGCGTAGACGAGCTGGTTCAGCTCGCGCATCGGCTCCATCCTGACCTGACGATTGTTGGTCCTGAACTTCCGCTCACGCTTGGCGTTGTCGATGAATTCGAGCGCCGAGGGCTGGCGATCTTTGGTCCCTCGCAAAAGGCTGCTCACCTTGAGGCGAGCAAGGTATTCGCCAAGGAATTCATGCAGCGCGTGCACGTTCCCACCGCGAACTACGCCATCTGTCGCAATCCGGCTGAGGTACAGGACGCGCTAAGTCTGTTCAGCTCGCCGACCGTCGTGAAGGCGGATGGACTGGCGGCAGGCAAAGGCGTCGTCATCGCCAAGAGCAAAGAAGAAACCAGCACGATTGCGCTTGACATGCTCGCTCGCAAGTTCGTGGGCGAAGCCGGTGCGCAGGTTGTGCTGGAAGAGTGTCTGCGTGGAGAAGAATTATCCTTCCTGGTCTTGACGGACGGCACCACCGTCGTTCCGCTGGTGCCATCTCGCGACCACAAACGGATCGGAGAGAACGATACCGGTCCTAATACGGGAGGGATGGGGGCGTATTCCAGCGAGGATCTGCTTGGCAATACAATGCGCGACTGGATCATGAAGCACATTGCCAAGCCAGTTGTGGACGGTCTGCGCGCTGAGGGCGTTGTTTACAAAGGCGTCCTGTATATCGGATTGATGATGACGGCGCGTGGTCCGATGGTGCTTGAGTTCAATTGCCGCTTCGGCGATCCGGAGACTCAGGCTGTCCTCTTTCGTCTTGAGAGCGATCTGGTCGATATCTGTGAGTCCGTGGTTAAGGGTACACTGCCGGCAGACCCGTTGCGCTGGTCACCTGACCCGTCAGTATGCGTGGTGCTCGCCTCAGGTGGCTATCCGGGAAGCTTCACTAATGGCAAGCCCATTTCGGGACTCGATCAGGTGGAGAAACTTCCAGGTGTGAAGGTCTTTCACGCCGGCACTGCCCATTCTGGGAATCAGATCGTGAGCGCCGGGGGTAGGGTATTGGGAGTGACTGCAAGCGGTCCGAGTCTGGAAGCTGCGGCTGCCCGCGCCTACGAGGCAGTAGAGATCATTCGCTTCGAAGGCATGCAGTATCGGAGGGACATTGCAAGGGTGGCAATAGGCGACAGGCAATAGCGATTAAAGCATAGGCTGAGAACGAAACGAGACTCAGTTCACCTGCTTTAGCCTGTTGCCTATCACTTATCGCCAATTGCTGCTTTTTCTCACGCCACCGCGGCAGCCTGAGCCATCCGCATGAGGCAGACCACGGTCAGGTCATTTGGTTCGTTATGGCGGAAGCCAGCGATTGAGAACTGAGGGCCAAAGGACGAGGGCTGCTCGCTATGCTTCACGGCTCGTTCCAATAGATCGTGGCAGACATCTTGGGCCGAGGTGAATGCCTGGTCACGCAAAACCTGGCGCACGCGATCCATTCCAAATTCGCGGCGGCCGGAGGCGATCTCTACGAGCCCCTTTGAAACCAGCACAATCGAGGAGCCTGGGTGGGCTACCGACACTTGCGCATCGTGAGTGGCGTGCGAAAAGAGGCCCAGCGGGAGGCCAGTAGGATCAAGCTGGATTACCTCGCCACCGCTCTTAACGAACGCAGGTGTGTGGCCCGCGTTGACGTAATGGATGAGCCCAAACTGCTCGTCCAGGCAGCCCGCAAACGTCGGGGCTGGGCGGACCCCACCAGCGGCCTGCATCACGGTTCGATTCAGCTCGAGCACGAGCGCGGTTACTGCGTCCGAAACGTTGGTATCGGGGTGACTCAGTAGCTCCGGGGCAAGCTTGTGCAGCGTGTCCTGCGCAGCTGCCGCGATGTGCAACGCCTCGCCCCGTTTTCCTGCCACGTCTGACAGCAGGAAGACCACGCGCGTGGAGCTAATCGGAAGGAAGTCGTAGTAGTCCCCACCAATGCGCGATCCCCTGTACCGGGCTGAGACGCTCAGATTCGAGCGGTCTGGCAGGACCGAGGGCCGGGGCGTACGCAGATCGGATTTGGGCGATTGGCGCTCGAAAAATCGTTTCATCTGAAAACGGTGTGGGGACGGGATGACGAGAAAATACCATAATCCCAGCGGAAGGCAAGCGTGGATCAGCGCTGAGCGAATTGAGGGATGTTAATCCCAGGTGAGAAACGGCTATTTCTTCGATTTCTTGGAGTTCCCTTTGCCCTTCCCAGCGAGGAGCGCCATCCCCTCAATTTCGACCTTGGCGCCGGGCACGAGTAGACCGGCAACCACCACGATGGACATGGCGGGATAATGCTTACCCAGCTCTTCGCGATAGGCCTTGCCGATTTGTTTCTTGTTGGCGAGATAGGCATCGCTATCCGTAATGAACCAAGTGAGGCGGACCAAGTTCTCGGCCTTTCCTCCCGCGGCTTCGAGCGCCGAGAGTACGTTGGCAATGGCTTGGCGTGATTGTTGCGTAAAGTTGTCGGAGACCATTCGCTCAGTGATGGGATCCCATCCAACTTGGCCCGCGATGGACACGATCTTGCCTTGGCCAACGGTTGCGTTGGCATAGCCGCTGGGCTGCGGCCACTCCCTGGGATTTACCAGCTTTGGCAGTTTGCTCATTGACTCTGCTTTCTCAGCTCGAAGCGCTGTAATTTGCCGGTTACGGTGCGTGGGAGCGCCGCAACAAACTCAAGAGCGCGCGGATACTTAAAAGGCGCGATCTGTGATTTTACGAAATCCTGCAGTTCCTTTTTGAGGGGGTCGCATGGAGTGTAACCTGCCGAGGTAACAACGAATGCTTTTACTATCTGCCCACGATCCGGATCGGGAACTCCGATCACGGCGCATTCCTGTACCGACGCATGCTCCAGCAAGACGTTCTCAACTTCAATCCCTGCAATGTTGTAACCCGAACTGATAATCAAGTCATCGGTGCGCGCCTGGAACCAGAAGTACCCGTCTGGATCCACGCGAAAGGAGTCGCCGGTGAGGTTCCATCCGTTTTGCACATACTTAGCCTGCTCGCGCGAACTGTCCAGATACTTGCATCCGGTGATGCCGCGAACCGCTAGGCGGCCGACCTCGTCAGCAGGGGCATCTCTATCACCCTCGCGGAGGATCTTCGCTTCGTAGCCATGGATTGCCCTTCCGGTAGCTCCTGGCCGGATTTCCTCTTCGGGAGCGCTAATGAAAATCTGCAGCATCTCGGTGGAACCGATACCATCGATAATCTTCAACCCCGTGACTTCGCGCCAAGCTTCGAACGTTGATAGAGGCAACGTCTCACCTGCGGAAACGCATTTGCGCAGCCTCGGTACCTTCTCGCGGCCGAGCTCCTTCAACATGGCGCGATAGGCCGTGGGAGCGGTGAAGCATACGCTGGCGTTATAGCGCAGAATTCCTTCGAGCAGATGTCCGGGACTGGCCTGCTCCAGCAGCACGGTCGCGGCGCCGGTCCGCATTGGGAACAGCACGAGTCCGCCAAGCCCATAGGTGAATCCTAATGGCGGCGAGCCGATGAAGAGATCGTCGGCATTCGCTCGCAGCACGTATCGCGGAAAGCAATCAGCAGCCGCCAGGACATCACGATGCGTGTGCATGGTCCCTTTCGGCTGGCCGGTGCTGCCTGAGGTAAAAGCGAGCATAGCGATGTCGTCACACGAAGTTTCGCAGTTTGGGAAATGGGAGGACTTTGTACTTGCCAGCGCCTCAAGCGAGTCTGCCGCGTCGGAGTTGAATAAAACCAAGCGCGAGTTTTCTCGCGGAGAACCGTCCGCATGTTTGGCAAAGGCTTCTTCGCACTCATGCGCGTATCGAGCATCACAAAGGGCTAGTGCAATCTGGCCTTTGTCAGCCACGGAGACCAGCTCGCGACAGCGCAGCAGGCAAGGAGTGGTAGCCACGACCCCTCCTGCCTTCACCACGCCGAACCAGCTGGCGACCAGCATCGGATTATTGGGACCGCGCAGAAGCACGCGATTGCCGGGCACCAAATCGCAGTCTTCGCGTAAAACGCGTGCGATGCAGTTGGCTGTATCGAGCAATCTCTGGTACGTCCACGATTCCGCTTCGTGAATGAAGGCCACGCGTTTGCCTGAACCGCGCTCAACCATAGAGTCGAGTAGTCCCGCCGCACAGTTGAGGCGTTCGGGATATGAATACTCGGGCAAATCGTGGATGAAGATTGGCAGTTGGTCCGCAGGAGGCATGCGATCCGCGCAGAACGTGTCGACGTGCGCGGTATATCGCATTGTGTTGGATTTAGCCGGCACTGCCTTCTCCTGCAGCTGTTTTCAGCAGATGATTTGCGATGATCAGCTTCTGAATCTCGCTTGTGCCTTCATAGATGCGCAGAGCGCGAATTTCCCGATAGAGCTTTTCAGTCACCGAGCCCGCAACAACTCCGTGTCCACCGAGAATCTGCACTGCTTCATCAATGACACGCTGGGCTGATTCGGTTGCGTGCAACTTGGCCATGGACGCTTCGCGGGTTACGGATTGCTTGAGGACATCGTGTGTCCAGGCGGCACGATACACGAGCAGTGCCGAAGTATCGATTGCGAGGGCCATTTCTGCAAGCTTAGTCTGTGTGATCTGGAACTCAGAAAGACTCTTTCCGAAAGCCCTGCGATTCTTCGACCAGCGCACAGCTTCATCGAACGCTCGACGCGCAAACCCCAACGCGGCCGCGCCGACCGTCGGGCGAAAAAGATCGAGTGTCGCAAGAGCGACCTTAAGTCCCTCTCCCTCCTTGCCGACGATCGCTGCAGCTGGTACACGGCAATCTTTGAATTCGAGAGTTCCGATGGGATGAGGTGCGATTACATCGAAGCGACTAACTTTCAGTCCTTCGATCTTGCCCGGAACGAGCAACGCTACAAATGATTTCTCTCCGCCTTCCGGGTATCTGCAGAAGATAACGTAGAAGTCAGCGAGACCGGCGTTGGAAATCCAGGTTTTCGTGCCATTGATCACGAAGTGATCGCCTTCGCGGCAGGCGGATGTCTTCATGGCACGAACATCTGAGCCCGCCTCTGGCTCCGAAATGGCGAACGCAGCAATCATCTCGCCTGAGACTACATTTGGCAGGTACTTCCTCCGAAGTGCATCGGATCCGAAGAGGGAAATTGGGCACGATCCGAGGCCTTGCATGGCAAATGCAAAATCTGCCAGCCCGGAGTGGTATGCGAGAGACTCGCGGATCAGGCAGACACTGCGGATATCGAGCTCTTGAGCATGGCCAAAAGGCGCCGGAACTGCATGCTTCCGCAGGTTATCGCCAAATGCGCGCACCAAAATGCGGCAGCGCTCATCCGGGAGAGCTCTAACGTCGTCTTTATTCAAATCCGGATTTTGCTCAAGTAACGTTGCGACATCATGAGCGAGTTTTCGATGCGACTCTTCGAAAAAGGGCCAACTGAGAAAGCTGTGGTCGGGCATCAGTTGCCCTCAAATTTTGGAGTCTGCTTCGCTGCGAAGGCGCGATAGGCTCGCGCGAAGTCCTCTGTCTCCATACAGGCGGCCTGTGCCTGGGCTTCGTTCTCGATGGCTTCGTGAATGCTCATATTCCATTCTTCGTGCAGGCAGCGTTTGGTGGTTGCATGGGCAAGCGTGGGACCATCAGCGAGCTCCTGCGCAAATTGTGTGGCTTCGCTCAGCAAACGCTCCGGAGCGACCACGCGATTGTAGAAGCCCCAGCGTTCGGACTCATTAGCGTCCATGAAGCGACCCGTGTACAGCAGTTCGGCAGCGCGCCCATGGCCGATGATGCGGGGGAGGATCGCGCATGCACCCATATCGGCTCCGCTGAGCCCGACCTTTACGAAAAGAAACGCGACTCGGCTTCTCGGTGTTCCAAAACGGATGTCGCTGGCCATGGCAATGATCGCTCCTGCGCCAGCGCATGCACCATCAATGGCGGCGACAATTAGCTGCGGACAATCGCGCATTGCTTTAACCAGCTCGCCGCTCATTCGCGTAAAGGAAAGCAGTCGGTCTGATTGCTTCTTCTCTCTCATCTCGAGCAGGGGACCGATGATTTCGTGAACATCGCCGCCAGAGCAGAAGTTGTCGCCCGCGCCGGTGATCACAAGCACCTTGATTTCGGATACACCATTCAGAGACTGAAAAGTGTCGATCAGTTCTTTGTAGGACTCGAAAGTCAGAGGGTTCTTGCGTTCGGGACGGTTCAGGCTGATGGTTGCGAGTCGATTTTCGACACGCCAGAGAAAGTGCTTTGGTTGAATGCCCGGTCTGGGAATTTTAACCATTGAGTAGCTGATTACGCGATTCCGCCAGCCTTCAGCCAGCCAGTTCGCTGCATTGAACCTTGATCGGTTACATCGACCTGATAAGTTTCCATCCTCGAATCGAAGTGTTGTCTGATCGCCTGTGCTATCTGGTGAAGGCGATCCATATCGCGGCCCATCAGCGAGAGATCGGCGCCGAGCTCTGCGAGGGGACGGGCGATGGCTGCGCCGATTTCGCGTCCCCCGCCGGTAGCGATCGCGTGGCGTTCGCGCACATAGGCATCGCTGCTCAACTCTTACCTCTCCTTTGTTCGCTGCAACGCGCGTTCGAGCTGCTGCTTGCCCGTCAGATACTGCTTCGGCCAGTGTTGCTCCGTGTAACCGAGTTGCGCAGCTGCGTGCAGCGTCCAGTTGGGATCGATGAGGTGCGGCCGGGCCAATGCGCATAAGTCAGCTCGTCCCGCGGCGACGATCGCGTTCACCTGGTCGGCCTCAGTGATATTGCCGACTGCGATGGTGGGAATGCCAGCTTCATTGCGGATGCGATCGCTGTAGGGTGTCTGGTACATACGTCCGTATTGCGGACGGGCATCGACCGAAGTCTGCCCGGTGGAAACGTGAATAATATCAGCGCCGGCACGATGAAATGCGCGCGCGATCTCTACCGCCTCCGGACCCTCGATTCCACCAGGAACCCAGTCTGTCGCTGAGATACGCACTGACATTGGTTTCCTGGACGGCCATAAGGATCGCATTGCTGTGAATACTGCAATTGGAAAGCGCAGACGATTCTCGAGGGAGCCACCATACTCGTCGATGCGGCGATTTGCTAGCGGAGTAATGAAGCTCGAGAGCAGATATCCGTGCGCGCAGTGCAGTTCGAGCATGTCGAATCCGGCAGCGATACCCATGCGAGTCGCGCGTACGAAGTCTCCAATAACCTTCTCTATATCAGCACGCGTCATCTCGCGTGGAGTGTGCATCGCCTGCCCGTGAGGAATTGCCGAGGGGGCGATCACCTCCCAATTGCTTGCCTCGAGCGGCTCATCCATGCCGTCCCAAGCAAGCTTGGTCGATCCCTTGCGGCCGGAATGCCCAAGCTGCAGCGCAATTTTGGCTAGGCTGTTGTTGTGCACAAAATCGACAATCCGCCGCCACGCGGTTTCATGCTCCGGTTTGTACATTCCCGTGCAGCCGACGGTGATGCGGGCCTCAGGCGAGACGCATGTCATTTCGGTCATGATGAGTCCCGCCCCGCCGAGGGCCCGTGCTCCCAAGTGCACCAGATGAAAATCGGTGGGAGTTCCATCGACGGCGCAGTACATATCCATGGGCGAGACGACTACACGATTGATGACGGTTATCTCGCGCAACGTGAACGGCGTGAACATCGGTGGGACGGCTCGCTCCGTCGCTTTGCCCGAGGCGCGACTGGCGAACCAGCGTTCCAGCTTGTCGACATACTTCTGGTCGCGGATCCGAAGATTTTCGTGGCTTACTCGCTGACTACGCGTCAGCAGACTATACGTGAACTGTTCCGGATCGAGATCTACGTACCGACGAACATTCTCAAACCATTCCATCGAATTCCGCGCGGCACTTTGCAGGCGAAGAGCTTCGGTCTTGCGCTCGCCTTCATATTGTTGGAATGCTGCTGCAATCGATTGCTCCGAATTCAGTGCGCGTGATAGTGCCATGCCGTCCTCCATCGCCAGCTTCGTGCCGGAGCCAATGGAGAAGTGGGCGGTGTGTGCTGCATCGCCGAGCAGAACGAGATCGCCATGAAACCAATGCTCATTGCGCACTCGCAGAAAATTTAGCCATGGCGATTGCGACTGGTGCGTTGCGCTGAACAGTAAAGGATATCCGTCGAGCCACCCGGCAAACAGTCGCTCACAGCCTGCCACCGTCTGCTCAGCGTTCATGCGATCGAATGCTGCGTTTCGCCAGGAGAGTTCGTCGCACTCCACGATGAAGGTAGAGTGATTCTCGTCGAACCGATAGCAGTGTGCCTGGAATACTCCGTGCTCGTTTCGCACGAAATAGAAAGTGAAAGCTTTAAACTTGTAAGTAGTGCCTAGCCAGATGAACTTCGCGGGACGCATTTCCACTTCGGGACGAAAGAACTTGGCATACTTGCGGCGAATCGTGCTGTTTATCCCGTCCGCCGCAACGACCAGATCATAGCGCTCGACACTCGGGGTAGAGTTACCTGTCTTCCTCGTAGTGACGCAGCATGCTGCGCCTCTACCATGCTGTGTCGTCGTACCGCACTGCGTTACATCGTCTATTTCAGTCCCAAAGCGCAGTTCAACCCCCAAATCAGCACATCTTTGCTGCAGGATGTTGAGCAATTTCTTGCGTGCGATTCCGCTGAAGCCGTGCCCGCCCGATGTGATTCGGACGCCTTTGAAGTAGACATCGATATCGTCCCAATGAGCGAAGTTCTCGATGATTTGCTGATAGCTCGCCGAATCAGCTACCCGAAAATTTTCCAGAGTCTGGTCAGAAAAGACCACACCCCACCCGAAGGTGCTGTCAGGTGCGTTGCGCTCGAAGACACTCACCTGGTGGTGCGGATGCGCCTTCTTCATCAGGAGTGCGAAATAAAGTCCTCCAGGGCCTCCACCCACAACGGCAATACGCAGCGGAGGCCGCTCAGAAATCGGCATTTAGAACCTTGGGAAATGGCATTTCGAAATCCGCATTCGGCGATCGGCTAAATCGCGTTCAGGGTATCACCATCAGTATTTCCAATGCTTTACATGCGCCGATGCTAATGGCAGTCTCTCTCAAATTCGGAAGTTCTAGAGCCAAAGTAATGCTGGGACGTGGACCAAAGTGACCGTGGTGACACGTCTAATCACAGCAATGCTGACATACCATGGTCCCAGCCGCTTGTCTGGTTTTCAAGGTTTGAATGACCGTGCTGCGCACGGGCAAGGAGAACTTATGCATTACCAAAATGATACAGACTCAACGAAGAACGAGTTTGAGGCTGTCTCAACCGCGAGCCGCGGTCTGAACATGAAGCTGGTCGCGATGATCCTCGGCGCAGCGTATATCGTGGGCTCAGGATATTTCGCCTACGAGGTCGGCTCGCGAGTCGAGAAAGCGGAAGAATCGCAAAAGACTCTCGTCGATAGCGTGGAGCTGCGTAATAAGGCCCTGATCGACCAGATGGGCACCACCGAAGCCAACCTGAAGGCGTCTACAAACGACCTGCAGACACGGATTGGCAAGACGCAGCGCGAGATCGCGGCGCGCTCTGCCGCCCTGCGCAAGCAGGTTGCTGAAACCGAACGACAGCTTAAACAGAGTCAGCAGCTGCTGGCGTCTGTTTCGAACGACCTCGGCGGTGTCAAGACAGATCTTAAGGGCGCGAAGGGCGATATCGAGGCCACGCGAGGCGATTTGGAAGCGACCAAGAAGCGCCTTGAGACCACTATTGGCGACTTGGGAATGCAGAGCGGGCTGATCGCTCACACTCGGGATGAGCTAGAAGTCCTGATGCACAAGGGCGACCGCAATTACTACGAGTTCACACTTACGAAGAACAAGCGTCCGACTCCTGTGGGCACTGTGAGCCTGCAACTAAAAAAGGTGAACTCGAAAAAAGGTAACTTCACGATGAACGTCCTTGCGGACGATCACGTGATCGAAAAGAAGGACCGAAGCGTCGCCGAGCCACTGCAGTTCTATACCGGCCGCGATCACGTGCTCTACGAGGTGGTGGTGTTCACGGCGGCGAAGAAGTCGGTCTCAGGCTACCTGAGCGCTCCTAAGAACGCGCCGCAGCCCGGAGTCCTGCGGGAGCAATCGGGCTTCTAATAACCTCAAAACGGAACGAAGAGCCGCCCTGGTGGCGGCTCTTCTGCTTTTGATCTGAGGGCCCGAAACGAAGCTTCGAGAGCGTCCCGGTAATGTTTCTTCACGGATCGAAGCGCAACTTGTGCATGGTTTCCGGGTCGAATCGGGTTATATTTAAGCAGCCTCTTCTCTGGAATTACATCAATATCTTGGCGGCTACCCCCAGCCCCGAAGGGTGAATATGGAATACGAGCAAGATCCGGTTGCTGAGACCAGCAACAACGTCTTTAGAAAAACTGTCATTGCTGTAATCGCCTTGTACGTACTTGGCTCCGCGTATTTTCTCTACAGCCTTGGTTCGCGGCTCAATAAGCTGGAGGCCGACCAGAAGGCAGCCATCCAAACCGTGGAGCAGAGCAATCGGGTTCTGATGGATCGACTGGGCCTGACCGAAACCAGCCTGAAGCAGTCGACCGAAGTGTTTCAGTCGAGGCTGACCAAAGCGCAGAGAGAAGCCGCCGCTCACGATGCCGCCCTGCTCAAACAGCAGCAGGAGACCACGCAGCAGCTTCAGCAGAGCGAACAGAAACTGTCCTCGGTTTCCACAGACCTCGGCGGTGTGAAGACCGATCTCAGTGGCGCCCGTAGCGACCTCACGGCCACCCGCAACGATCTAGACGCAACCAAGAAGCGGCTTGAAAGCACGATCGGGGATTTAGGAGTACAGAGCGGACTCATCGCCCACACGCGCGACGATCTTGAAGTCCTGAAGCATAAGGGCGACCGCAACATATACGAGTTCACACTGAACAAGAGCACGAAGCGTCCCACGCCGGTGGGCACAGTGAGCCTACAGCTCAAAAAGGTTGATGCTAAAAAAGGCAAGTTCACTCTGAACGTCGTAGCGGATGATCGAACGATCGAGAAGAAGGACAAGAACGTTGCCGAACCATTGCAGTTCTACTCCGGTCGCGATCGCATGTTATACGAGGTGGTTGTGTTCTCAGCTGCAAAGGATTCAATCTCTGGCTATCTGAGCACCCCGAAGAACGCGCCGCAGCCTGGAGTAATCGCTCAGTAAGCAGGATCTTGAATATATAGAGGACACGGAGATTGGGAGGGTTTTCTTCGAAGCCTCGTGACCTCCGTGTTAAATCTTTTAGGGTTTCACTTCCACCAACATCACGTTTTGCAAGCCCTTCTTTGCCATTTCGTCGTTGAAAGCTGGAAGATCTTTTGCATAGAAGTCGTTGAAGTCTGACTGAGCTTTCTCTAGATGTCCGTGGAGGAGGTTGTAGACTTCTATCTCCGATTGCGTGGGAGGGAAGTCGGGATTGCCTGCGACATCTGCGCCGCCGCTGCCTACTTCTGCCCCGAGCCACACAAACTTCAGGTAGAGCTGAAGCGGTCCACGAAATGACTTCAGATCGCCTTCTGCGACTGTTCTCTGCAGGAGTTGATCTTCAATCGCCAAGACCTTCTCGTCGAGTCTCTTCGTTGAATCCGATAGCGACTTGCCCGCGTTCGCGGCCTTTACCATCTTCTGCAAATCTTCGAGCTGTTTGCGCGTCCACTCGATTTGATTGATCATGCGCACGGAAGCGTTCGCGTCGTTGTAGATGGCGACAGAAAGGTTGGTGGCGGCTTCCACATCGGCCTCACTGCCGGTCGTATTGGGATCCTTAAGCACAGTGAGCTTTTGGGTGAGTGTCTGCCCGTCAGCAACCAGCTTCACCGTGTAAGTGCCGGGCGCGACGAGGGGCCCGATGGTTGGCTCCCCGCTGGCGCTGCGCATCACAGCTTCGGATTGGCTTCTGCCAACGCCGTAGTAATAAACGGGACGCGATTCTTTCCCCACGAAGCGTTTTTCTTCCCAGATATGGGGATTGCCCGCCGGAGCAGTGCGCAACGCAACCTCGTTGATTGCAGGGTAGCGTAGATCCCACCATGTCCGGTTAATGCCAACCAGGTTCGCAGCCTTTAATGCGCGGATGGTTTTGCCGTCCGCACCTTCGATCATGATCTCAAGCTTTTTGGCCGGCTGCTTGAGGAAGTAATTAATCGAAGCGCCATAGGACGGATTCTCTCCTTCTACACCTTCCCCCATTTCGCGATGAAATGTTTCCCGGAAGCGATACGCTGGACGTGGCGTAAACAAGTGAACAGTCGCGCTTCGTGCCTTGTTGTCGAACTGTTCTAGTGGTGTGAGATCGTCAAGAATCCAAAAACCGCGGCCGTAAGTTCCGACGACCAGATCTTTGAAATGCTCCTGAACCGTGATCCAGTGCACCGGAGCATGCGGCAGATTGTTCTGCAGAGGCTGCCAGTCGTCGCCATCATCGAAAGAAATGTATAGCGAGTTCTCGGTGCCCGCGTACAGCAACCCCCGACGTACTGGATCCTCCTGGATTGCGTCGGTGTAGCTGAACGGAGACTTCGGGATGCCGTTCACGATCAGCTTCCACGACTTCCCAAAATCGGAAGTCCTGTAGAGATACGGATCGCGAATGTTCACCTGATGTCCGTCCACCGCGATGTAGCACGTGCCGGCATCGTGTCTCGAAGGAATTACAGCGTCGACGGTCATTTTGGGCGGCATGCCTTTCGGCGTGACGTTCGTCCAGTGCGCACCGCCGTCGCGCGTTACCTGTACAACGCCATCATTGGTGCCGGCCCAGATTTGTCCTTTTTCAACCGGGGATTCTGCCACTGAGAAAAGGACCCCCGCGTATTCGACGCTCAGATTGTCGACGGTGAGCCCACCGGAATCTCCGTGCATGCTGGGATCATTCAGGGTCAAATCGGGACTAATGGTTAGCCATCTCTGGCCGCCATCTGACGTCTTATGCACAAACTGGCTGCCCACGTACACGATGTTGTGATCATGCGGCGAGATAGCGAGGGGATACGTCCAGTTCATGCGAATCTTCACCTGGCCAGCGTTAGCGCCCATCGTTCGATCAGGCCAGACACTTACGGAACGGGCGTGCCCGGTGCGTAAATCGAATCGTTCCGTGACTCCCGCGTAGCATCCTGCCCAGGCGATGTTTGGATCTACCGGATCGGGAGTGTTCCACCCCGTTTCGCAGCCACCACTGGTTGTCCAATCCGCTGCAGGAATGCTGTTGGAGCCAAGATCGTTGCTGGGGCCGCGCATCGAGGGCCCATCCTGCATCTGGCCGTACACGTAATAAGGAATTCTCGTATCGGTTGCGGCGTGGTAGATCTGCGCGATTGGCAGGCGAATGCGAGTCCATTCCTTACCCCGCACGGCGGAGATCATGACTCCGCCGTCGTTACCGATCATCATGCGGTTAGGATTTTGCGGGTCGGACCACATGTCGTGATTGTCTCCACCCCAGCGCACCAGATCAGCAGTCTGGCCTCCATCGTAACTAACGCCCATGCTGTTCGAGGGGAAATAGATTTCGTTCTCGTTGTCAGGCATGACCAGCATCCGCGTGTAGTAGTGCGGACGCTCATTCAGCAGCCGGCTGTTGTTGACGAGCCTCCAGTTTTCTCCGCCATCATCGCTGCGCCATAGCGATCCGCGCTGACCGGTTTCGATCAATGCATAGACGCGGCTGGAATCGTTTGGAGCAACCGCGACCGCAATTTTCCCGAGCGGAGGATCGGGCAGGCCATGTGCCGTGATTTTCTTCCAGGTGCTTCCGCCGTCATGCGTAACGAAGACTCCACTGCCTGGCCCGCCGCTGTTGCGGCCCCAAGTCTTGATATCGATCTGCCAGGTTGCGGCGAACAGAGTATTTGAGTCTTTCGAATCCATCGACAGATCCGAGGCTCCGGTATTCTCATCAACAAAGAGAACCCGCTCCCAGTTCTTTCCGCCGTCCTTTGTTCGATACACGCCGCGCTCCTGCTGTGGTCCATAGCAGGTTCCAAGAGCGGCTACGAAAACAACATCAGGATTGTGTGGGTCGATGATGACTCGGCCGATGCGACCCGTGATGTCGAGTCCCATGTGCTGCCATGTCTTGCCCGCATCAGTGGACTTGTAAACTCCGTTCCCGATCGAGACATTGCTGCGGATGAACGTCTCTCCCGTCCCTACCCACACGATGCTGTGGTTTGACGGTGCAATCGCAATCGACCCGACCGACTGCGCAGGTTGTTTGTCGAACACAGGATGCCAATTGAATCCTCCGTCGGAGGATTTCCATACTCCGCCTGAGGCCGCCCCGGCATAGTACACATTCGCGTTGCCAGGTTCGCCCACTACCGCGCTGACACGATTTCCCGGAGGTCCAATGAAACGATATTCAAGATGCCCAAACGGCGACTCGGCTTCCGCAGAGTCCGCCGTTGTGGGTGACACTGCAGCCTTTTCCTCGGCTCCCGCCTTTGTTTCTGGTCCGGCTCCGGGCTTTGCGTTGCCCTGCCTTGAGGAAGTGGCTGCAGGCTTTTTTTGCTGAGCAACAGAAGAAACAGAAAGAAGAACTGAAATGAGAAGGGAAACTGGAACAGCGAAACAGCGGGAAGCTAGCCTCGTAGCCAATCTTCACCTCGTCGCAATTTGGGATGGGACGAAATAATTCCTGCAAATACTACAGCCGGGCTGGGAAAGTGTCGATTTCGAGGCGGAAGTCTATCCACGGTGGTTCGCCCGACGTCACTAATGCTGTTAAAATATTGTGTTTGCCGCGCGATTCCGAACGCACGGGTCACATGCCCGGCGCTTTGACTGCCAGCGGCTTTCCAGCCGGCCTTCGGCAGGCATTCACCGATTCAGGAGATTTCATTGCATGGCGATTCCAGCAACACAGCTGCGTCCGGGCATGATCATCAAGCACAACAACGATCTGCACACAGTGTTTAGCGTTGAGCACCGCACTCCGGGCAATTTGCGCGCCTTTATCCAAGCCAAGTTGCGCAACTTGCGCACCGGCGCTATGTTCGAGCACCGCTTTCGTTCACCCGATCCGATCGAGAAAATCGTCGTCGACGAAGTCGATATGGAGTTCCTGTACAACGACGGCGACGATTATTACTTCATGAACACCGAGACGTACGAGCAGACGCACCTCAAGCGGAACACATTAGGCGACGCTGTTGAGTATCTGACACCGAATCTCCAGATTAAGGTGGAGTTCTACGACAACAAGCCTGTGGGCATCGAATTACCTCAGACAGTTGAGTTGACAGTAGTTGAGACGGAACCGGGACTGAAGAGCGCCACTGCCAGTAGCGTAACCAAGCCGGCAAAGCTCGAAACCGGTCTCGTGGTGCAAGTGCCGCCGTTTATCAATGAGGGCGAAAAGATTCGGGTGGATACGGCTGAAGGAGCGTATCTGTCGCGAGCGTAGCTGCGGCAGCGTCACTGCAATAACAGAGCGCGAGACGGATTTTACGGACCTCACGGATATATCGGGTTGTTCGTCAGTGACCTACAATCCTTGCGGTTGAATTGAGTCGCTAGCACATAGGAGCCAAGAACTAGCAGCTTTCTCATGACTCGTCGCTATGTAGTTACCGGACGCGTTCAGGGAGTTGGGTTCCGCTGGTTTGTGGAACGTGAGGCTTCTGCTGTGGGTATACGTGGATGGGTGCGCAATACTGATAATGGCACTGTCGAGGTACTTGCGAGTGGCACGGCGGATCAGCTTGCGCGATTGCGCCGATCGCTTGAAAGAGGTCCGCGCGCATCGCGCGTGGATGAAGTGCAGGAATTCGAAGAAGCACGGGAAATCAGGGAAACATCATTCCGTATTGAAGGAGCCTGGTAGTGAGTTCATCACGTGCAGCCTCGCCATCGAAATCTGATGCCATCAATTGCGATCATTTGAAGAAGCTTATTCGCGAAGTTCCTGACTTTCCCAAACCAGGCATACTCTTCTACGACATCACGACGCTGCTCAAGGACAAGGTCGGCTTCGCCACGCTTATCGACGCGCTTTCCGCACACTACATGGAGAAGGACATCGATCTTGTGCTGGGAATCGAGGCGCGCGGCTTCATTTTCGGTCCGGCGCTCGCATATCGCCTAAATGCGGGCTTTGTGCCGGTACGCAAACCGAAGAAGCTTCCCGCCGAGACCGCCAAGGTTACATATCAACTTGAGTACGGCAGCGATTCCCTGGAGATTCACAAAGACGCAATCCAACCGGGACAAAGAGTCATTATCGTGGACGATCTGCTAGCCACCGGCGGAACCTGCGCGGCGACGGTTCAGCTAGCCAAATCTCTTGGCGGAAGCATTGCCGGTTTGGCCTTTGTCGTCGAGCTGGACTTCCTGAATGGGAAAGAGAAGCTCAAAGAGTACGATGTCTTTTCGCTGCTGCACTATAGCTCCTAACCTCAAGAATCATAATTTGCCGTTTTGGGACATCGCAGTCCCTTTTCGGTTCTCTGTGGAAAACTTAATCGCCATCCTCCTTTCCTATGCGGTATAGTGCCGCACGTTTCTCCCATCATGCATTAAGGCCCTTCATGTCTTCGTCCCAGGAGGACAGCATTATGGCAGCAGACTCTGGCCACGTTTTCCCGATTCCGCCTCATCTCACTCGTCACGGAGCCGTCGGCAAGCCTCGTCGTCCGGATGGCGATCCAGTTGCCGAATTGAAGCAGATTACGCGATTTGAGCCCATTCCCAATCCTGCACCGCAACAATTAGCAGTTCCGTTCAGTGTCTTTGATCCCGCTAGGAGCAAGGCAGCCGAGTCGGCAGGGAAGCTTGTGTTTCACTGTGTCGGCGATGTCGGGGGAGTTAATGGCGCGGCAACGCAACAGGCGATCGCCGACGCCATGGAAGAGCAGCTAACAACAGCGAAGGCGGCAGATAAGCCCGCGTTCTTCTATGTTCTCGGGGACTTGGTCTACTTCAACGGGCAGCAACGGCTGTACAAACAAGAGTTCTATGAGCCCTATCAGTACTATCGAGCTCTGATTTTTGCCATTCCGGGAAATCACGATGGCGATACACACGTTCGTAAGGGAGACGAACCCGATACGGAGCCTTCCCTTTTCGGTTTCTTCCAAAACTTTTGCGATTCGGCTCCGCGCCATGCGAGTCCATACCGGATGTCGATGACCCAGCCATATCCGTACTGGACTCTGGAAGCTCCATTCGTCAGCATTATCGGCCTGTATTCGAATGTTGAAGGAAGTTTGGACGCCAGAGGACGCAGCGATCAGCAATTCTTTCTAGAGGCACAACTCAAGGCTGCAGCAAAGGACAAGAGGCTGCTAGTAACAGTGCATCATCCGCCGTATTCGCTGGACTCGGCTCATGGCGGTTGTCCCGATATTCTGAATGCTCTGGAGCGCGCCTTCCAGGCGAGTGGTCGTACTCCGGATGCTGTGCTTTCAGGGCACGTCCACAATTACCAACGATTTTCTGTAGGTAGCAGCAAGCTTCCATACATCGTCGCCGGAGCCGGTGGTTATGCCCACGACGCTCGCAGCATGCACAAGGTGCAAAAAAATCTTCGGGCAAAAACCAAGGATAAGGCCAAACCAAAGCCGATCCAGACTACGTTAGAGGGTGTCGTTCTCGAAACCTATCACGACGAGGAGCCTGGCTTTCTGCGCATCACTGTGAGCAAGAGGTCGATCGATTTTGAGTATTACCTTGTTCCTTTTGATGACAGTCCTGTCACTTTGTTCGACACTTTCAGCGTCTAGGAATTCAGAACAAAAGCGTGCTCCAGTCAAAGTTGGAGCACCCTTTTTCGAGGTTCGACCGCCCAAGTTTGGATGCCGATAAAATTAAGTAGTGAGCTCCTTCGGCAGACTCTTAATCGGCCTTGGTGGGTTGCTGATCGTGATCGGTTTGTGCGTTCTCCTGGCTGGACGCACAGGAATTCCGCTTGGACGGTTGCCGGGTGACATCAATTATCGCGGCAAGAACACGGTGTTTTTCTTTCCCATTACGACGTGCATTGTCCTGAGCATTGTATTGAGTCTGGTGATCTGGATCGTGAATAGGTTTATCCGATGATGATGATCATTTCATCAGGGAGGCACCGAGACACAGAAAAAAGCAGCAGCAAACCGCAAAGGAACACGAGACCTTGGGCCATTTATGTTCTTTTGTAGTTTCTTTCGGATTTGGTTTTCTCTGTGCGGCAGTGTCTCCGTAGTGAAATAAGATTTCGTCCATGTCGACGCTTGAACAACTCGGCTTCACCTTCCAGCCACAGCGACGCATCTTTAGCGTTCGCGATCTGGTTGGAATGGTACGAATTGCGGTCGAGCGCGAGTACACCGACATCTGGATTGGAGGCGAGATCTCGAACTACCGCCCAGCGGAATCCGGACACCTCTACTTCACGCTCAAAGATGGCGAGGCTCAACTTCGTGTAGTGATGTTTCGCACCCAGGCACGCTTGCTGCGATTTCGTCCAGACAACGGCATGGAGATCCTCGCTCGGGGACGGGTTACGGTCTACGAGAGTCGCGGCGAACTGCAGCTGATAGCTGAATATCTTGAGCCGAAGGGCGCAGGTGCGCTGCAGATCGCGTTCGAACACCTGAAGGCGAAGCTCGCAGCTGAGGGCCTATTCGATCAGTCACGCAAGAAGCCGATTCCCACTCTGCCCCGCTGTATTGGCGTAGTCACTTCTCCGCGAGGGGCTGCGATTCACGACATGCTGAACGTCCTACGCAGACGCCATGCTTCGGCTCGGCTGCTGATTTATCCGGCACAGGTTCAAGGAGAGGCGGCGCCGAGTGAAGTAGCGTCCGGCATCCGTTGGTTCAATCGATCTCGCAAGGTAAATGTAATCGTGGTTGCACGCGGTGGCGGCTCACTTGAGGATCTCGCAGCATTTAATGACGAGCGGCTTGCTCGTGTAATCGCGGCATCTGAAGTGCCCGTAATTTCCGCAGTCGGGCATGAGACCGATTTCACCATCGCAGATTTTGTCGCCGATCTGCGTGCCGCGACTCCCTCCGCAGCGGCGGAGCTGGTGATTTCAGCAACAAAACATCTCGAGGAGCAGATCAGTTCGCTGGCGCGGAGGCTGGAGCATGGAATTCGTTATCGACTGATCCTCAAGCGTCAACGATTTCAGGAACTCGGCGAACATCGTGCCGTGTTGCGAGTTACGGATGCGATTCGCCGGCGGGAACAGCGTCTGGATGATCTCTCCGTACGGCTGTTCGCCTCGGAGACGGATGTGCTGCGCAGTTATCGCCGTCGTTTGGATTTGGCCGCGGTTCGCGTGCGCCATCACGATCTTCGTCGCCTCTTCCAAGGCATGCAGAAGAGTTTGCGCACAATCGATGCCCAGCTCCCACGCGCGATGCGTTTGGCTTTATTCAGTCGGCGCGCGCGCTGGGAACAGTTGGCTGCGCGTCTTGATTCCCTCTCACCGCTCAAAATCCTCGAGCGCGGTTATGCGGTTGTTTTCGACCAGTCTGGCAGGCCTGTCGTCGACTCGTCTCGCATTGTGTCTGGAGAGGAATTGAAAGTGCGCTTGGCCAAGGGAAGCCTCGAGGCCCGCGTGCTGAAAACTTCCACGTAGATATGGTGCATCGCAGCTAATTGAGCCAATTACAATACCGGCATGAATAAGATGATCGTCTCGAACCTGGTGCACCGGCCCATTCGGTCGCTGATCAGCATCTTTGCGATTGCGATCGAGGTGACGCTCATGCTTGTGATCGTCGGCCTCATGTTCGGCATGCTCAACGACAACAAGGAGCGACAGGCCGGCATTGGGGCTGATGCATTCGTACGTCCGCCAGGCTCCTCCGCGATTATGAGTGCGAGTGGCGCCCCTGCCTCGGTGAAGATTGCAGACATCCTCAGCAAACTTCCCCATGTAACAGCAGTTGCTCCAGTGCTGCTCCAGGCGGTCACTGGGGGAAGCATTGAGACGATTTATGGTATCAATTTGGCGACGTGGAACAAATTGGGATCGCCTTTTCGGTACCTTTCTGGTGGACCATTTCAAGGGCAAGACGACATCATTGTGGACGACTACTTTGCGAACTCAGCTCATTTAAAAGTTGGCGGTAAGACCACAGTTTTAGCGCACGATTTCCGAGTTTCGGGAATCGTGGAACACGGTAAAGGCGGACGTAAATTCCTTCCACTCGCAACTCTGCAGGAGCTTACAGGGGCTCAAGGCAAGGCATCGATTTTCTATGTGAGGCTTGATGATCCAAAGAAGAACTATGGCGAGTTCAAAGAGGACGTCGCGAAAGTTCCGGGAATGAGCAAGTATGTCGTGACCTCTACGGAGGAGTGGTTGAGCTTGGTGACACCTGAACGTTTGCCGGGGTTCTCCATTACCGTCAGAGTTGTGATCGGGATCGCGGTCTGCATCGGCTTCATTGTGATCTTTCAGTCGATGTACACCGCAGTCATGGAACGAACGCGCGAAATCGGGATTCTTAAATCGCTTGGAGCCTCAAAGGCATACATCGTGAACGTCATCGTTCGCGAGACAGTCATTCTTGCGATTGCTGGCATTCTCCTAGGCATTTTCATCAGCTATGCGACACAGTCAGCACTGCTCGCAAGGTTCCCAACTATTCGTGTGCAAGTAGGAGCCGAGAGCTGGGTATGGAAATCATCTATTATCGCAATAGTCGGCGCTATGATCGGAGCACTCTATCCTGCATTCAAGGCGGCCCAAAAAGACCCAATCGACGCTCTGGCTTATGAATAGCTAGGAGCGAGTGGATCTGACGAGAAAGTAAGCCGGCCACTCTTCTGCTACAATCCCCTCCGCTTTTCAACAGCATCCTCCCGCGGAGGTCTGTCATGCAGATGCTAGCCAGGTTGGCTCTTATAGCTTTTCTTGTCGCAACGCTATCGTCAATCACTGGCTGCGGTTATCACAACGACAAGGAAAAGTATTATTTAGTTGCAGTTAACGTTCAGCTGCCTTATTGGCAAGCTGCGGCGTCAGGCATTCGTCGTGGGACCCATGAAATGGGCGTACAGAGCCAATTCTCAGGTCCCGACAGCTATGACGCACAGGCCGAGGTGCAAGCCTTTCGACAAGCTGTGGCGGCTAAGCCGGCAGGCATTCTTGTCTCCCCCGCCGATCCTAAGCTCATGGCTCCCGAGATCGATCGAGCCATTGAGCAAGGTGTGGCAGTGATCACCGTAGATTCCGACGCGCCATTGAGCAAGCGACTGTTCTATGTCGGCACGAACAATTTGGCCGCCGGCGAATTGGGCGCGCGCGTTGCCATCAGGAAAACCAACGGAAAAGGGAACTTCATCGTCTTCACCATGCCGGGGCAGGCCAATCTCGATGAACGCCTGGATGGTTACCGCAAAGCCTTTGCCGCGCATCCGGAGATGAAGATCGTTCAGGTGGTCGATATCCATGGCCAGCCCACATCGGCCTTCGATGCTGCCGAGGTCTCATTGGGGAAGAAGGGAGCCGACAAAATTGAGGGATATTTGTGCCTGGAAGCTTCCGCCGGCAAAGAAGTAGCGGAGGTGATGCGCCGATATAAAGCCACAGATCGCGTGATTGTGGCTTTCGACACCGATCAGGAGACGCTAGATGCGGTACGCGATGGCACCATCGCCGCAACGATCGCGCAGAAGCCCGCAACGATGACCTACATCGGAACCATGATGCTCGACAATATCCATCACAATCTGAAGGAATCGATTAATCGATATTGGGTTAATGATCCCTACGCTCCCGTTCCGGCATACGTGGACACTGGAGTTACACTCATCGACCAAAGCAATCTGGACGATTTCATCAAGGCACGCGATGCAGCTGCCAGCAATAAGTAAGAGCTAGAGATTAGGAAAGGTCTGCAGGAAGCATGTTGCAGTGGTCGAACTCGACCGCTATGCCTGTGGCCGCGCCGCGTGGAAAACGCTCGACACGAACGATGACGCCATCGCATTCCATCCGAATGTTTTTTCCGAACGCAGCGAGCACGAATTGTAGCGAAATCTTCGATCCTTCGCGCGCGTCAAGTTCCGCATAGAAAAATGCACCTGAGGTGCTGAGATCACGCATAATCGCGAGCCTGTCGCAACAGTCCATCGATGGGCAACTCACTGACGCAGGCACCGTGAGATGTACCCGCGATACTTTCCGAGCTTCGTCAATCATCGAGCGCATAATGTCGATTGCTCGCTGACTGCGCTCGGCCACCGGTCCCTCCACGATCATGCCCGGCCTGAGTGCATTTGTGGTGCCAGCTATTAAGTAGCTGATTTCATTGAAAATCAAGCCGCCTTCGTGGAAGAAATGTGAGAACTTTTTGCGCACCTTAGCCTTGAAGTAAGGTGAAATCTTCCTCGTTGCGGCGGCGCAAGGAGTTTCACATTGCGGGAATCTGCTCAGAGATTTCAGACCACCATGCGTCGAATGAAGCCAGCGCGCGCTGACACTGCAGCCGGTGCCGTTCCCTCTTGTCGCGAATCTGACGACGTGTGACATCGTCACATGGCGGGAGGAGATCGAAGGTTATGTTTGCTGGCTGGAAATTTTTGGCATCGGCATTGCAAATGTAGCGGATCAGCGATCCTAGCGCAGTGTCGCGAGGTGGAGGAACTGGCTGCTCGCCACCCACAAGCGTTGCAGCATGGATTCCGGCCAACAGCCCAGCTGCGATGGACTCGGTGTATCCCTCTACACCGCATATCTGTCCCGCAAAAAGAACATTGGGATGCGACTTCATCTGCAAGGTTTCGCGCAAGAGCGTCGGAGCATTCAAGTAAGTATTGCGATGAATTTGCCCGTAGCGCAGAAATTTCGCATTTTCGAGTCCCGGAATCAGCCGAAGAACTCGCGCCTGCTCAGCAAGCTTCAGGTGATTCTGAAATCCGACAAGATTGTAAGAGTTCGCGCGAAGATTTTCGCTGCGAAGCTGAACCACCGCGTACGGAATTTTGCCGCTGCGTGGGTCTCTAAGCCCCACAGGTTTCATGGGGCCGAAGCGCAACGTGTCGCGTCCACGACGGGCGAGCTCTTCGATGGGAAGACAACCTTCAAAGTAGTTGAGTTTTTCCCATTCTGGTCCTTCAACCGATTGGGCAGCCAGCAGCGCATCATAGAAGCAGTCATATTCTTGTTTCGTGAACGGACAATTGATGTAGTCTGCCGTGCCTTTGTCGTAGCGGGCTGCGAGATAGACACGCGAGTGATCGATTGACTCAGCCTCCACCACGGGACTGATCGAGTCATAGAAATACAGGTGCGAGCTTCCGGTTAACCGAGCGATCTCATCCGACAGCGCGTCAGAAGTGAGCGGTCCAGTCGCTACAATCGTGGCTCCCTCAGTCTCGTCAATCTTCGTAACCTCTTTCCGTCGCACCTCGATCAAGGCTTCTGCAGCGATGACTTCCATGATGCGCCGCGAGAACTCCTGACGATCGACGGCAAGAGCATGTCCCGCCGGCACAGCGCTGGCATCGGCACACTGCAGCAGGAGGGATCCAGCGCGGCGCATCTCCTGTTTTAGTAGCCAGGGAGCCGTATTCTCACTCTCGCTCTTGAGTGAATTTGAACAAACCAGCTCGCCGAAATCCGCGGTCCGGTGAGCGGGAGTGCTCCGGACCGGGCGCATCTCGTAAAGCGTTGATTTCACCCCCCGCCGCGCGCACTGCCACGCAGCTTCGCAGCCAGCCAGACCGGCGCCGATGATGGCAACGGAGGATTTCATCGCGTTAGTTGAATTCTAGTGAAAAGGAGAGGATTGCGCAGGCGAGGAGGCACCCAGCATTCAGCACTCGGTATTCAGCCCTTCAACTGCGCGCACACACGGGAGTATTACGAAAATCGAGACGCTGGACGTCTGTAGTGCTGATCAATTAATTGTCCCTTCCGGCAGAAAAACGTGAGTACCCGGTCAAAGAGCTGTACAGAAACGATTCACTGTTACTCACTGTTCCTAAAACCCGAATTCCCGTCATTTCGGGAGAAACTGCTAACAACGCAGTTAGTTCTTAAGAATTGCACTGTACTTTTCACTGCTCAGGGGTACCTGAGTAGCCTCGAATGTTGAGTGGCGTGAATCCTGGTGCAGACGGCTGATTGCATCCTTCAGAATAACGCCGGTGTGATCTTCATGCTCATGTCAACTGCTTGCGGGGAGTGCGTCAGAGCGCCCACGGAGATATAGTCAACTCCAGTCTCGGCATAGCTGCGCACATTCTGAAGGGTCATGCCTCCCGAGGCTTCAAGGGGAATGCGACGAGTGTGATTGGCGACGCGTTCGACTGCTTTGCGAACAGAGGCAGGATCCATGTTATCGAGAAGGATGGCTTCCGCTCCATTGGCCAGCGCCTCTTCGAGTTCCTCGAGGGTGCGAACTTCGATTTCGATGGGCTGCGACCCTACGCGCGCTTCATGTGCCCGCTTCAGGACGCGCTCGATTCCTCCCCCGAGCGAGATGTGATTGTTCTTGATCAGCACGCCGTCTGAAAGATCCAGCCTGTGATTGTGGCCGCCGCCACACCGGACTCCGTATTTATCGAGAAGGCGTAATCCTGGAACGGTCTTTCGGGTATCGAGAATGCGTGTCTTCGTTCCTGCAATTGCGTCCACGTATCGTCGAGTGGTGGTCGCGATGCCGCTCATGCGCTGCAGGAGATTCAGGATCACCCGCTCACAGGAGAGGATTACGCGTGCGTTATGGCGAATGACTGCCACGGCCTGACGGTCATGCAGCCGGACTCCGTCGAATATCTCTGGATGGCTGATTACTTCGTGATGTCCGACTACTGATTTGTCGAGGGTGCTGTAGATCTCGAGAATGCGATTCACTATGCCAAGGCCGGAGAGGATGCAGTCCTGTTTGGCGTGAATCGTAGCCGTAGCTCGCATGCGGGGGTCAATGCATGCCTGAGTTGTGGCATCGCGCGTGGCACGATCTTCGAGGAGAGCTCGCTCGAGAATTTCAGTGATGCGCCGACTGTGCCAGTCCAATGTGCAGTCTCAGAAGAAGAATGGTAGACGCGTAGCGCCAAGAAATTTTACAGTACGACCACCACAGGAATGAGTCAACGCTGAGTATCCAACTAGTGTCGCGGGGAAGATGGCTACAATTGCAGGCTCTTCAGGTAGTCCCGGAACTGAGGATTCAGCTCCGGACGCTTCAGCGCGAACTCGACGGTAGCTTTCAGGAAGCCAAGCTTGTCGCCTGCGTCGTGACGGCGCCCTTCATAACGGTAACCGAAGATCTTTTCCTGCTTGAGCAACAAGCGCATCGCGTCAGTTAACTGCAGCTCCCCACCAGTTCCGAGTGGAGTGCTGTCCAGCACCTCAAAGATCGCCGGAGTCAGGATGTAGCGACCGATGATCGCTAGATTCGAAGGGGCGTCGGCGAGCTTAGGTTTTTCGACCATATTGCGCACTTCGTACAAGCGGTCGTTTCCCTGAACTGGACTTGCATCAATCACACCATACGAGGAGATCGCTGGACCATCCACCTGCTGCGTCGCTATGATGCTCGATTGTGTCTGGTCGAATTGATCGATCATCTGCTTCAGGCAGGGTGGGTTGGCGTCGATTACATCGTCGGCGAGCAGCACTGCGAATGGTTCGTTTCCGACGAGTTCACGAGCCATTAGCACAGCATGCCCTAGTCCCATGGCTTCTTTTTGTCGCACGTAGGCGACGTGAATCATGTCTGAAATCTGCCGCACGATGGTAAGCAGATCAGTTTTTTTGCGCTCCTCGAGCATCTTCTCGAGTTCGTAACTGACGTCGAAGTGGTCCTCGATGGCGCTCTTGCCCCGGCCCGTGACGATGATGATCTGATCGCAGCCCGCCGCAAGCGCCTCTTCCACTCCGTACTGGATGATTGGCTTGTCGACAATGGGCAGCATCTCCTTAGGCTGAGCCTTTGTCGCGGGCAAGAATCGTGTGCCCAAACCTGCAGCGGGAAATACTGCTTTCCGTACCCTCATTGCCATTCGTGGTGTCCTGTGCGCAGGCGGCGCGATAACTTTGATGACGTAAGACGATTACAGGGAGCTGAGACGAAAACTCTGAATTATAGATGAGCGGTCGCGGTAGACGCGTGGAGAGCGCTAGGCGACTTTAGCGGGTTCGCCTGCGAGTTGCTGTAGCAAGGACGTGATCTGGAAGAGTGCGAGTTCCGCGTCTGTTGATTTCAGCGTGAATTTTAGGAGCCCTCCCGGCGAAAATTGTGCTCCCTTCGTGGAGGCGACAAACTGAGCCAGACGGGTCGGGTCCACATTCGCCTGCTCGGAAAAACGAATCTGTACTACATCCCGTTTACGATCAATTCCGACAACCCCAATGCGTTCGCTCAGGAGTTTCAGCGCCGCCGCATCGAGCAGATTGCTGACGGGTCCCGGCAATGGTCCATAGCGGTCCTCGAGTTCCGCGCGCACGTCGGCGAGTTGATCTTCATTCTCTACTCCGGCGATGCGCTTGTACATGCGCAGGCGCTGATTCTCCTCCTGAATGTATTCGTTGGGCAGGCGAAGATTGAGAGAAAGGTTCAATTGCGTGCTAACACGCTCTGGTAGATCCTCGCCTTTGAGTTCCCGAACGGTGCGCTCGAGAAGAGTTGTGTACATCTCGAAACCCACGGCTTCGATTTGTCCGCTCTGCTCTCCGCCTAGAAGGTTGCCGGCGCCGCGCAGCTCCAAGTCGAGTGCGGCGATCTTGAAGCCGGCTCCGAGATCTGAAAACTCCTTCAACGCAGCCAAACGGCGCCGCGCGACGGGAGTAAGCTCCTGCTCCCCCGGAATCAACAGATAGGCATAGGCACGACGATTGGAGCGCCCTACACGCCCGCGTAACTGATAAAGCTCCGAGAGGCCATGCCGATCGGCTCGATTGATAAGAATGGTGTTGCAGAGTGGAATGTCGAGCCCATTCTCGATGATGGTTGTAGCTACCAAGATGTCAGATTCGTGCCGCATGAAGGCGAGCATCACCTTCTCCAATTCTCCTTCAGACATTTGACCGTGACCGACGATCACGCGTCCACGTGGCACGAGTTCCTGAATCTTGGCAGCGATTTCATAGATACTCTCCACCCGGTTGTGGACGAAGTAGACTTGACCTCCGCGTTCGAGTTCGTTTTCGATGGCCGTGCGAATCAGCTTTTCATCGAACGGAGCGACGACGGTTTGAATCGCCATGCGGTCTTTGGGCGGAGTTTCAATTACGCTCATGTCGCGCAACCCAACCAGCGACATGTGCAGCGTGCGTGGAATCGGGGTTGCCGACATAGTGAGGACGTCCACCTCTTTCTTCAACTGCTTGAGGCGTTCCTTGTGACGGACGCCGAAGCGTTGCTCTTCGTCGACGATCAGAAGTCCCAAATCAGGAAACTTGATGTCCTTTGAGAGAAGGCGATGCGTCCCGATGAGGATGTCGATCTTTCCCTGTTCGACTTTCTCGACGATATCCTTTTGCTGCTTCGTAGTGCGAAAGCGGCTGATCATCTCGATCATGATCGGGAATGCTGCGAACCGACGCTTGAAAGTCTCGTAATGTTGGAAGGCCAGAACCGTTGTCGGCGCGAGCACAGCAACTTGCCGGTTATCCTGCACCGCCTTGAAGGTGGCGCGCATAGCGACTTCAGTCTTGCCGTAACCGACGTCGCCGCAGAGCAAACGGTCCATTGGCATGGTGGATTCCATGTCCTGCTTAATGTCGGCGATGGCGGAGACTTGATCGTCAGTTTCGTTGTAATCGAACGCGTCTTCGAACTCGCGCTGCCACTGCGTGTCCACGGGGTAGGCATGGCCGTGCGCCATTTTGCGTTGTGCGTAGAGCTTAAGCAGCTCGTCGGCCATGTCGCGCATGGCCTTCTTCACGCGTGCTTTCGTCTTTGCCCATTGGGTGCCACCAAGGCGGCTCAGAGGAGGTCTGGCACCCTCAGTCGAACGATATTTCTGAATCAGGTCGAGGCGGGTCAGCGGAACGTAAAGCTTCGCTGCTTCAGCGAACTCGAGAAGCATGAACTCGCCGACGGTGTCGCCCTGGGCAAGTTCTTTCAAACCTTGATATTGCGCGATGCCGTGCTCCACGTGAACCACATAATCCCCGGCAACGAGATCGCGGAAATCAGAGAGGAAGGCAGAAACTTTCGACTTCTGCCGGAGAGGCTGCGAAACCACTAAGTCGGAATCGTCAAAGAGATCGTGAGCGCCAAATAGAACCAGGTTTGCATCGGCAATCTCCATGCCTGCCGGCAACACCGCTTTCACAATCGTCGTCGTACTCATCTCGCCGGCAAAGAAGGAGGTTTCGTCCAGGTAGCTCTCACTGCCGGGCGACGGAACGCGGCTACCTAGCCGAAACGGGAGCGAATATTCCGTGAAGACGTCTGCGAGCCGCTCGACTTCTCCCATATTGGGAGCGGCAAAGATTACGCGACGGCCTTCTGCGGTCAGCCTTTTAACTTCGTCCACCATAGCCCGAATTGAGCCGTGGAATCGCGTAGTCGGACGCGAGTGGAAGGTGAATTCCTCGTGCGTGGCATCATCTCCCGCATCAGCAATTCCGAGGCGCTCGATGTCGATGCCTGGAGCTCGCTGCAGACGTTCACGCCACTCCTCAGGGGAGAAATAGATCTCCTCCGGCCGCACCAGTGTTCCGACGCCGCTGCGCTCATGGCGATCTTTGACCTTGTTCCACCATTCCTCCTGCTTGGCCAAGACTGCTGAAGGTTCATCGACAATCGCCAGCGCGTTGGGCAGGAGATCAAAGAGATGTTGTCCTGAACCGGCGACAGGCGCGTAGAACTCCCAGCCGGGAAACACCGTCACTCCTGTGGCAGCGATCGCTTGTTCGAGCTCAGATTCGCTCCCGCTCAGTCGCTTTCCTGAGAGCCGCGAATGGATCACGCCAAGAACGCGCTCGTTTACTGGCGTTTCCGTGAGCGGCAGGAGGACGACTTCATCGACCGGCGCAGCGGATCGTTGTGTGCCGGGATCGAATTTCCGGATCGTCTCGACTTCATCGCCGAAGAATTCAATGCGCAAGGGACGATCCGCCTCGGGCGGATAAGCGTCGAGAATCCCGCCACGCAGCGCAAACTCCCCCGGCATGTCGACGGCATCGGCAGAGTTATAGCCGATTGTGCGGAGATGCTCGATTAACGGATCGATATCGATTGTCTCACCGCGCCGCACAATGCGAGCCAGGTCCGCATAAAACTCAGCGGAATTCAAGCGCATCGACGCCGCCTCTAGCGGCACAACGATGATTGAAGCCGCACCGGTCGCAATCTTCCAGAGTACCGAAGCCCGTTCTTCCTGAATTTCCGGATGAGGAGAAAGGTTCTCGAACGGCAGGACGTCGTGTGCAGGCAGCTTGAGAATTGCCTTGGGACTTAGAGCGCCGGTGAGCTCTGCCATGGACTGCAAGGCCGGCAACATCTCTTCCGCCGCGCGATTGCTCTCCACAATGACAATGAGCGGAGCCCCAGCCGCTGCTGATACCAAGGGAAGGTGTAGAGCCTTGGCAGAGTTGGTGAGCCCAGAGACACCACGCCGCCCCGCACGACTCTTCAGGTGGGATGTCGTACGCCGGAAGGCCTGGGACTTTTCAACGTCCGCAAGCAACTCGCGGACAAAGGGCAAGACCATGGAGAAATTGATTTTATCAGCCGGGGATTTTTCTCAATCGGGTGATCGGGCCATCGGGTGAAGGGAAAACAGGCTTTCGGCGTAGGCTCTTGGCGTTCGGCCGGTACGCCTTACCTGAACAATAAACCGCGACAGGCCGAAAGCCGATAGCCGATAGCCGAACGCCGAGAGCCGATTAGCGAAGCTGCTCGCGACGTATACACTGTGTCCCGTGAACCTCGCCTTCTTCGGCGGTACGTTCGATCCTGTTCATCGTGGACACATCGCTGTCGCCGAGAGCGCGACGAAGCAGTTCGAACTTGGCAAGGTACTGTTCGTTCCGGCCGAGTTGCCGCCTCATAAGCAAGATCACGCGCTTACTCCGTTTGCGCACCGAATGGCCATGGTTGCACTGGCCACGCAGGGGCATTCAACCTTCATTCCCTCTGACTTCGAGGCGCGTCTCTTTAGAGAGACCGGTAAGCCCAATTTCTCGCTCGAAACGGTTCGTCGGCTCAAGAGCACTCTGAAGAAAGCGGACAAGCTGTACTTCCTCGTTGGCATCGATGCATTTCTAACCGTTGCCAATTGGCATCGCGCGGTGGAGCTGCTCAAAGAATGCGAGTTCATCGTTGCGAATCGCCCCGGATATTCTCTCGGCGACATAGCTGGCGCGCTTCCG
The DNA here is from genome assembly GCA_003225175.1 of Acidobacteriota bacterium. Classification (NCBI taxonomy): domain Bacteria; kingdom Pseudomonadati; phylum Acidobacteriota; species Acidobacteriota bacterium. The sequence goes on along the minus strand of QIBA01000030.1, from coordinate 78,356 downwards.
GAGCAACTTCGGCCTAAGCCTGAAGTTCTGGAAACCGCGAATAAGGCAGGCGATGGGCTGGCGCCTTCAGGCGCCCTGATGGCGTTCTCTGGCGTCACTCTGCGTCTGCTTGGGGATGTCTCTGAGCGCGTGTCCTCCACGCAATTGCGCGCTGCCGCTGCTTCCTCGGGCAGGAGACTTGAGGCATATGTTGGAGACGCTGTCGCCGAATACATCCGCAAGATTCGGCTTTACCGTTCCACTGCCACTCCTGACAGTGCAGGCGCCGCCACGCCTGCGCCTAATGTTGAAAAGAAATCACGGCGCTGAAATGTCCCACAGTCTAGAATCGAGTACAGGAAAACCTCGACAACGGAGAAGAATCCAACCACAGGAATGAATGCCCAGATCCGAAGCCAGGTAGTGTCTGCCGTTCAGGCTTGCGAAGAGAAAAAAGGGGAGGACATCAGCATCCTCGAAATGGACAAAAATTCATCGGCATTCACCGACTACTTCCTCATTTGCACGGGAAGGAATCCACGGCAAATTCAAGCGATCGCAGATGAAGTGGAGCTGCGCCTCAAGAAGTCTGGCGTGCCTGCTAATCAGGTGGAAGGCTACAACCAGGCCGACTGGATCCTGATCGACTATCTGGATTTTGTTGTCCACATTTTTTCGGAGGCTTCGCGCAAGTTCTACGATTTGGAGCGGCTCTGGAAGTCGGCGCGCAAAGTAACAATCGCCGATTTGAAGAAGCCCGCTGCCACTCCGCGCTCTGCTAAGTTCAGTCGAACGAAGGCTCCGGCAAAAGTCGGATCCCGGACCCACGGCGCCGGCGCTCCAAAGTCGGCCAGAGTTACGGCACATCGTCGCAAGTCGTCTTGATGAAGCCGAAGCCAGCCAACGCACTCACACGCTTCTCCGATCGCGTGGGTGACTACATTAAGTACCGGCCAGGATATCCTCCCGAAGTACTTCGTGTGCTTAAGGAGAGCTGTGGACTAAGTTCCAATTCGGTCATAGCCGATATCGGTTCCGGGCCAGGCAACCTCGCTCGGCTATTCCTCGAGAATGGGAATGAAATCTTCGCCGTGGAACCGAACGCGGAAATGCGCAATGCCGGCCAACAGCTTCTCGGACATCACCGCCAGTATCACAGTATTGACGGCTCAGCCGAAGACACACATCTGGCCAGTAGCTCTGTTTCATTCGTTACGGCAGCACAGTCATTCCACTGGTTTGATTGGCCGCGCGCAAAAGTCGAGTTTGTGAGAGTTCTCCAGCCCGGCGGTTGGGTCGTGCTGCTTTGGAACGATCGACGCTTCGAGTCGAGTCCCTTTCAACGCGACTATGAACAGCTCCTTCTTCAATTCGGAACAGACTATGCTCAAGTAAAGACGCAGGGACGGAATGCCGTTGAGGTGATCTCTGACTTCTTCTCTGGCCGCTTCGAGAAGGTCTGCCTCGACAGTTCGCAATTCTTTGACTTCGAAGCCCTCAAAGGGCGGGTGCTCTCGGCCTCATACGCTCCGAAATCCGATCATCCTAATTACGCTGTCATGCTGGCTGAGCTGGAAAGAATCTTCCGCAAGCACGAACAAAGCGCTGTCGTGGCATTTGAGTACGACACCAACATCTATTTTGGACAGCTGAAATGAAGCTGCGCGTCCTGTGGATCGCGCCGAAGTCACGCAGCAAAGAACCGGCTTACGATGCTCTCACTCGGGAGTATGCGAGCCGCATTTCCAAGTATCAATCGATCGAAGCTTCAGACTTGCACAACGAAAGCTCTCTACTCAAGCTGCTCGAACAATCCGCTGGTCGTACAAAGCCTCTGCTGGTACTGCTTGATAATCGCGGTAAGGATATCACTTCGGAACAATTCGCCGACTTCATCGAATCCCAGCACTCCGCCGATGTACAGCAATTGATCTTCGCGATCGGCCCAGCCGATGGATTCAGCGATGCAGCCCGCCGGGCTGCGAGTCGGATTCTCTCATTCGGCAAAATGACACTTCCCCACGAACTCGCACGCGTTGTCTTGCTGGAGCAAATCTACCGGGCATTTACAATTATCCGGAAGCATCCATACCACTGTGGGCATTCGTCCATTTCACGAGGACTCATATCTCCTAAATGAATGACGTCCGCCGCGGTCTCATCATCGTCAACACTGGTTCCGGAAAGGGAAAGACGACCGCCGCCATCGGTACGGCGCTTCGTGCTGTCGGCAATGGGATGAAGATTCTCATGCTGCAGTTCCTGAAAGGATCATGGCATTACGGTGAACTCGACGCCGTGAAGGCCTTTGGGAACAACTTCATCATGAAGCAGCTTGGGCGTGGATTCGTGAAAGTCGGCGGGGCCGAGACTGATCCCGAAGATATCCGCATGGTGGAAGAAGCGTGGGAAGAGAGCCGCAAGGAGATCCTTTCAGGTAATTGGGATCTGGTAATCCTCGACGAAATTAACTACGCCATCAGCTATGGCATGCTGGATCCCGAGAAGGTCGTTGAGATGCTAAAGCAGAAACCTGAAATGGTTCATGTAATCTTGACCGGGCGCAACGCGCATCCGAAAATCGTTGAGGTTGCCGATACGGTCACCGAGATGCGCCAGGTAAAGCACGCATACGAAGCTGGTATTCTCGCGCAAAGGGGAATTGAATACTAGATGACATGGTTTAGGCGGGAAAGTTCAGAACTTGACCCATCGGGCGAAAAGCGCGTCCGCACCGAAGGCCTGTGGGAGAAGTGCGAGGGATGCCGGCAGATCATCTGGAAGAAGGACCTGGACGCTAACCTGAACGTCTGCCCAAAGTGCCAGTATCATTTCCGGCTTGATGCGCGCACGCGCTTGGCAACACTGCTCGATAACAGCGAGTGGGAAGAAACAGAGACGAACCTCAGCTCCACCGATCCTCTCAAATTCGTCGACACCAAGGCTTACAAAGATCGGCTTGCGAAAGCGCAGAAAGAAACCGAGATTTCAGATGCAATCATCAACGCCGAAGGCACGCTTGAGGGCAAACCGGTAATCGCCAGCGCGATGGAGTACCGCTTCATTGGTGGAAGCATGGGAGCAGTTGTCGGCGAAGCCATTACCCGGGCAATCGAGCGCGCCATTGAAAAGCGAAAACCTCTCATCGTGATTTCAGCATCGGGTGGCGCACGCATGATGGAGGGAGTTGGCTCGCTCATGCAAATGGCGAAGATCTCGGCCGCCCTAGCCAAGCTCGACGATGCCGGCCTGCCCTACATTTCAGTGCTCACCGATCCGACGACCGGAGGAGTAACGGCATCCTACGCAATGCTAGGAGACTTGAACGTCGCAGAGCCGGGAGCCCTCATCGGCTTCGCAGGGCCACGAGTAATCGAGCAGACTATCCGCCAGAAGTTGCCCGAAGGATTTCAACGCAGCGAATTCCTGCTGGAGCACGGAATGCTCGACGCGGTAGTCCACCGCAAGGACTTGAAACCATATTTGTCGCGCGCATTGTCCTTCATGGGACACATGAACTGAAGAAATATTCGCGTTTTCATAACCAGCCCTGCCTATAATCCGAATATGCCGAAAGGCTTCCTGATCACCGATGCTACGCTCGAAGATAAGATCGTGAGAGGCCACTGCTCTCAGTGTGGACAGGTATTCAGTGAAGTGACCTCCGATGATCTCGGTTCGGTCTCACACCAATTTGAAGTCCACGTTTGCATTGACACGCAACGACTGAGAAAAGGCTTGTTTCAAGCAGAGCCAGACCCCGAATGAGAACTGCTGATCTTCGGACTAAGCCTGTCCCGCTCCCTTTGCCCACGCCTTTCTCTTTTCCGCCCTTTGCTCCAGAGTCGGCATAAGCCGAATAGCGACAAGCTTCAGCTCCCGTTTCGGGAAGCGGTCGTTCAGCGTGAGCTGCCCGAATTGCCACGTTTGTTGGATATGATTGCGGCATTATGAGCAAGCTCGCCGTCGCGCATGGAAAGGTTATGCTTTCCGGGCGTGGTGTGCCTGACAGATGCGCTCGCTCTGGCTTCAGTTGCGAGTCGGCTCTCCTAAAACAAGAGAAGTTACGCGGGTTGTCGGTCCTTACTTTGCGGATGGAAATCCTTAGTACCCTCTAAAATAGACAAGTAGCCTTGGCCACCTCTTACCAATCTGCAGTCGAGAGTCTGCTCTCGCTTGCTCCCGAGCTTTGGACGCAGCACGACCAGAAGCCGCGGCGAAAGTTCGATTTGGAGCACATGCGAGTGCTTACCGAAGCGCTTGGGCATCCAGAGCGGCGGTTCCCCAGCATTATCATCGCGGGAACAAACGGCAAAGGATCGACCTCGGCGATGCTCGCCAGCATTATTCGCCAAGCAGGATACCGCCCGGGACTCTACACCTCTCCGCATCTGGTGCGCGTGAATGAGCGCATAGCGATCGAAGGCGAGCCCATTAGCGATGCGGAATTTGCCGAGATGCATGGGCGGATCGAAGCGGTTTCGCAGGGGTTGATGCAGGTGGGCAAGCTGGAACAGCATCCCAGTTTTTTTGAGACGCTCACCGCCATGGCATTTGATTATTTTGCGAGTGCGGCAGTCGACATCGCCGTCCTGGAGGTAGGTATTGGTGGGCGGCTCGATGCAACCAACGTAGCTGATCCGCTGATCTCGATCATTACCGACATCTCACTTGATCACACCACGTGGCTGGGCAACACGCTGACTGAGATTGCGCGCGAAAAGGCGGGAATTATCCGTCCCAAGGGGCTGCTCGTGACTCTGCCGCAGCATCCTGAGGTAAACGACGCGCTCGGCGAAGCAGTGCGTGGGCTTGACGTGCAGGCTGTGAACGCGAGCGCCTATATGCCGCCGATTACGCCCGCAGCGGAGCCCTTCGAGGCTGAGTCGGGAGATTCGCCGCACAATCGTTATCCGCTCGATATCTTCGGCAAGCACGTGATCATCGATTCGCCGCTTGCGGGGCGACATCAACTGAGAAACGCTGCCCTGGCGATCGCTTCCGCCGTCGAGCTGAAACAACGCTTCGCATACGACATTTCCGCGCAGCAGATCGCAAGTGGTATCGCGAGCACGCGCTGGCCAGGAAGATTCCAGGTGGTTCCCGGCCCGACTGAGATTGTGCTTGATGTCGCTCACAATCCCGACGGAGCGTGGGCGCTGCGTTCGGCACTAACTTCGCGCTATCAAGGAACTCCGCTCACATTTATTTTTGGGACGATGCGGGATAAAGCTATCGCTGAAATCGCCGAGATTTTGTTCCCATTAGGCGAAGGGGTAATTGCCACCAGAGTCAACAGCCCGCGCGCAGCTTCAGCGGGAGACATTTGCAACCTCACCTCTCACGTGGGGACTCCGATCACTGCTGCTGAATCGTTGCAGCAGGCGATTGAGCTTGCACGTGGGCGAAATCGGCCCATTGTGATTACTGGTTCGGTGTACCTCGTGGGAGCAGCGTCGGAATTACTCAAACACTCTACAGGGACTGACGTGCATCCTCGCGCGGGTTTCTGATGCTCTTGCGCGAAGTTTGTAATTAGGAAATCCGACTTCGCTCATTCTCGACGACAGCTGGAGATCAAGTCAGCTTTGCGTGATTCCAGCCAAGACCCGCGCGAGGACCCGCGGCAGTCCTTTTACAATGTCTACGTGGAAAATCGCTCCAGCTTGGTTGAGGTCGAAGAACAGGGTGATTCTATTGTTAGGCAGGATGGGCTCTCCCATTGGCTTAGCCGATTGCGCTCGTACTTCGTGCTCGATCCGCTGATCTTCTCTTACACAGCTCTGCTGGGAAGCGCGGCATTTGCGACGTCATTCGTGGACCGAGGCGGCGCTAAACAGCATGTGATTGCGCGTAAGTGGTCGGAATGGATTCTCCGTACGACGATGTGCCCAGTGCGCGTCGTAGGCCTTGAGCGCGTGGATACTTCGTGCCCCGCTGTATATGCGGCGAACCATATTTCGGCGCTGGATATTCCCGTGCTATTCGCCAATCTTCCATTTCAGTTCCGCATTCTGGCTAAACAGCACCTGTTTCGATATCCATTTGTAGGCGGATACTTGAAACGCTCAGGGCAGTATCCGGTGGATCACAGCAACGCGCGCACCTCGATTCGTAGCTTGGGGAAAGCGATTGAGGGATTGAAGTCGGGAATGCCGCTGGTGATCTTTCCCGAAGGCGGACGAGCGGCGGACGGTCATATCATGCCCTTCATGAGCGGAGCTTTCTACGCATCGGTCAAAGCGCAGGTGCCGGTCGTCCCGATGGCTATTGTCGGCACGTTTGAAGCTCTGCCCATGAACACGTTTCACATTCAGCCGCACGAATTGCAGCTGCTGATCGGGGAGCCGATCTCTCCGGCAAATTACATGACTCGTGACATGGGAGAACTCGCTGCGGTAACACAGCGAGCTATTGAAGACATGTATTACGCGAATGCCCACGTGCCGGATCCGCGTGTCCGTGTGTAGCTATTCGGCAGAGGTTTTTACAACTGTGATTTCCGGGAGCTGCATATTCCACTCTCCGCTTACGTGTTCGAACGTCTGGCGGAACTCTTTCAATTGCCCGGGACGCAGTGGCGCACTGCTGAGCGGTGCTGTGTCGATGTAGGGTTCGCGGGTAGTGATTACCATGAGACGTTGCTGCTCGCGTTGAACGATTTGTGCCAATGAATCCTTAAAAACGATCTGCAACAGAGCATTGTCGACCGTCTTGCTCCCGCTATTTTTGATCTTGCCTTCAATGTAGGTCACTTGCTGCCCGGCAAAGTTCGCAGCCGTGCTCATGGCCACATCGGTAATCGCCAAATTTGAAGCATATGGATCGGCTGCCGTGGGACTCGCGGTGTCGCTGGTTCTGTTGCGCCCGAAAACGATAAACAGACCTATAGCTACGAGGACTGCTACCGCGCCGATCGCGATTGGAACCAGCGGTGGACGTGATTGTTCTTCGCTGCCTGGAGGCGCGCCAAAGGAGGGCACGGGAGTGGTAGAGCCGCCCATAACGTGGATTGTACCGCCAGCATGAGTTGTGCGCAGTGAGGGGCACTCATTTGCTAGCATCGCTGCATGACAAGGGTGCTCGTCGAAATCCGGCAACTCACAAAGACCTACACCCGAGCCGGCGGCCTACTCTCACGCTCCAGCGCTGAGGAAACCCGGGCTGTGAATGGCGTCTCATTCGACATCTTTGCAGGTGAGACTTTGGGCCTGGTGGGAGAGTCCGGGTGCGGCAAGACGACGCTCGGGCGAATGCTGCTGCGGCTCATCGAGCCGACGTCCGGAAGTGTCTACTTCAATCGGCGTGATGTTTTGGGTGCGTCTGGAGCGGAGTTGCGCCGCTTGCGACGCGATATGCAAATCGTCTTTCAAGATCCATTCGCATCGCTTAACCCGAGAATGCGAGTATTCGACATGGTGCGGGAGCCCTGGATTATTCATTCCAACGCCGGTGATAACGGGAGGGAAACCGGAGATCATCGCCATCGAGCTGCTGAGCTACTAAGCGCGGTGGGACTGGAGCCAAGCACGCTGAATCGTTATCCACACGAGTTCTCGGGAGGACAGCGTCAGCGCATCGGCATTGCGCGTGCGTTGGCGCTTAAACCGCGTTTCCTTGTTCTCGACGAGCCCGTCTCCGCGCTCGATGTGAGTGTGGGAGCGCAAATCGTCAATCTTCTAGCCAAGCTGCAACGTGAGTTCGGACTGACATATCTTTTCATCTCACATTCCATGCCGATTGTGCGCTATCTCTCAACTCGAATCGCGGTGATGCGCAAAGGCGAGATCGTGGAAATTGGCGATGCGGTGCGGGTTACGTCCTCGCCACAGCACGAATACACAAAGGCTTTGCTCGCCGCCACTCCTGAAGTTGCGGTCTTTTAAACTCCAATTCTATCCGCAATAGCTGAAAACGAGTTCGGTTAACGAAACTTACCTCTGGCTTCGCTTTTCCACCTTCGCCCATGTGTCCTTTAGGGCGACAGTACGATTGAAGACCAGAGCATCGGGCCTTGAGTCGGGATCGACGCAGAAGTATCCGAGTCGTTCAAATTGATATCGCGAGCCAGAGCCTGCATTGGCAAGCGAAGGCTCGAGCTTGGCATTGCGGATCACTTCGAGCGAATTCGGATTGAGGTTCGATATCCAGTCCTTACCTTCTTCGAATTCGTTGGGATCTTCTTTCAGAAACAGATTGTCGTAGACCCGCACCTCGGCGTTCAGGGCGTGCGTTGCCGATACCCAGTGAATCGTCGACTTCACTTTGCGTCCATCGGGGGCATTGCCGCCGCGAGTCGCGGGATCATGTTTGCAATGAACTTCGATCACTTCGCCGCTTGTGTCTTTCACTACCTTCGTGCACGTAACGAAATAGCCGTAGCGCAATCGCACTTCGCGTCCCAGTGAGAGACGATAGAACTGCTTTGGCGGATTTTCGCGGAAATCGTCGCGTTCGATATAGAGCACCTGAGAGAAGGGGACTTTGCGAGTACCGACGGTTGCGTCCTCGGGATTGTTGATCGCATCCATCTCCTCGACTTGGCCTTCGGGATAGTTGTCGATGACTACCTTCAGCGGACGGAGCACGGCCATTACGCGAGGCACACGTTTGTTGAGATCCTCGCGCAAAAAATGCTCGAGCATCGCCAGCTCAATGATTCCGTTCGTCTTTGACACGCCGATCGAGTTACAGAAGTTTCTCAACGCTTCCGGTGTGTAGCCGCGTCGACGGACGCCGGAGAGCGTAGGCATGCGCGGATCGTCCCATCCGCGGACAATTCCTTCGTTTACCAGCTGCAGGAGCTTGCGCTTGCTGAGGACGGTATAGGTCAGGTTTAGACGATCAAATTCGATCTGTTGCGAGGGGAAAATGCCGAGCTGCTCGATGAACCAGTTGTACAGTGGGCGATGATCCTCGAATTCCAGCGTGCAAATCGAATGCGTGACCTTCTCCAACGAATCAGACTGGCCGTGAGCGAAATCATAGAGAGGATAGATGCACCACTTGTTCCGGGTACGGTGATGCTCAGCGTGCAGAATGCGATACATCACCGGATCGCGCATGTTCAGGTTGGGGGAAGCCATGTCGATCTTCGCACGTAGCGTGCGTGATCCACTCGGGAACTCTCCCTTCCGCATGCGCTCAAAGAGATCGAGGCTTTCCTCAACAGAGCGATTCCGAAATGGACTGTTCTGACCGGACTCGGTTAAAGTTCCTCGAGTTTTACGGATCTCTTCGGGGCTTAGGTCATCAACGTAGGCCTTCCCTGCCTTAATCAGTTTGACCGCCCATGCATAGAGCTGATCGAAGTAGTCGGAGGCATAGAACATCCGATCTCCCCAATCAAAGCCGATCCAGCGGACATCGCGAATGATGGAGTCTACGTACTCCTGTTCTTCCTTCTCAGGATTAGTGTCGTCAAAGCGGAGATTCGTCTTCCCGCCAAACTCGGCCGCTAGGCCGAAGTTGAGACAGATCGCTTTTGCGTGGCCCAGATGCAGATATCCGTTAGGTTCGGGAGGAAAACGTGTCTGAACTCTGCCTCCGAACTTGTTGGTCTCGAGATCGTGGACAATGATGTCCCGAATAAAGTTCGACTGAGGAGCTGGAGCGGCAGGTGTTGCAGCCGCGGCTTCCGTGGCTGGATTCGGAGGGTTCATTCTTCAATGCAGGATACCGACCGCGTATCACGGATACCAACGGTCCTACATTCATTCATTATGCCGCAGCTAGCCGGATTTGAGCGTTACGACGGTTTTCCGCTGCCTTCGGCAAGAGCCAGGTTATTGAAATCGCGTGCAGCATCGTTAGCGTCGGACTGCTTCCACTCTGGTGACTGCAGCGGACGTGTGAGATGTTCTACAAATTCCAACTCCGGCAAGATATCGGCCGAAGATGCGCCAAGCTGCTCGAACTTTCGAGCGGCGGGGAAGGCGCTTCTTTCGATCGAGCCGATGACCTGATTGTAAGTAGCGACGGTGCGGTCGATGTTGTCTCCCAGCTTGGAGAGGTGAGTTCCCAAGGTGACTAGGCGAGAGTAGAGCAGGCGCCCAATGGCACTAATCTCTTCCGCATTTTTAGCCAGTCTGTCTTCCCGCCAGCCGCAATGCACAGCTTTCAACAACGCGATCAGTGTGAGCGGGGTGGCAAGCAGCACTTTGCTCTGCGCAGCATCATCGAGAAGTGTGGAATCCGCCTGCAGCGCAGCGCTTAAGAGCGCCTCGCTGGGCATAAAGGCAACGACGAAATCGGGCGAGTTGGGAAACTGCTGCCAATAGGCTTTTGAGGCAAGATCGTCGACATGCTTGCGAACTTGCGCCGCATGCTGTTCCAGATGGGCGCGCACTTCCTCCTCCTGATCGGCATTGGTGGCCTTGGTGAATGCCTCCAGCGAGACTTTCGCGTCGACTGCGATCATACGGCCGTTGGGCATGTGCACGACTAGATCGGGACGAAGGCGATTGCCGTCTTCGTCCGAGAATGTCTTTTGCGACTCGAAGTGGCAGTGCTCGATCATGCCGGCAAATTCGACCACACGCCGCAGCTGCACCTCGCCCCAATTGCCACGTACCGTCGGGCGTTCCAGCGCGCGCGAGAGACGGCGCGTTTCATCTGAGAGGCGATGCTGGAGATCTACAAGAGAGGTGATCTGCTGACCCAGAGCGGCTTCCGCTTGCTTGTGTTCCACATCGCTGGAGCGAATCTGCTCGTCAAGCGCTTTGAGCGAAGAACTGGCGGTTTCGAGGAGAGCTTGAATGGCATCCTTCTTCATGCCCAGATCGCCGGAAGCCATCCTCTGTTCGTGTTCGAACTGGTTCTTCGCCAGCTTGAGAAATTCGGCAGTATTTTCTCTTAGCGCTTTCGCAGCGAGCAAATCAAAGGATTCCGACAAACGCTGCTCGCTCTGCTGTACGAGAGCAAGCTTATCTATTGCAGCCTGGCGCTCGGCTGCCAGTTCCGCCCGTGTTGCCGACAGCTGATTGGAGATCTCGAGCAGCGCCGAGCTTTTTGCCACCACTTCAGCCCCGAGCCGTTGCAATTCGCAATTAGCCTGTTCCAGGTAGCGCTCAAAATTGCGAACACGCTCCAATGACACTGCCATCCGACCTTGCAACAGCAGGTAAGTACACGCAATACCGACGGCTAACCCAAAAACGTTGATGAGAAGCAGTCCCATGCCGCGCTCACTCCAAGGCGAAGTTTAGACGAAAGTACCACGAAAGCATGGCGATGTTGCAAAAGAAATTTCGCGGCGCATCAGCAAGAACACGGCACGCCCATTACCGATTCACGAGAATCACCTTTCGAAAGCTCAGCCAAGTTTACCTACTCGGCAGAGTGAACGGATTCGGCTAGTCTTCTTTGATATGGCTCATGAACATGCGGATGTTCGGCACGTAGAGCGGCATTTCGCTTCGGGAAATCTGGTAAGGGATATCGTCATCGGCATGGCGGATGGTTTAACCGTACCATTCGCACTGGCGGCGGGATTGACTGGTGCCGTGAGCGTGACACGACTCATCGTCCTTGCGGGATCGGCCGAGATTGCGGCTGGTTCTATTGCAATGGGACTGGGAGGATATCTGGCGGCTAAAGGCGACGCGAGTCACTACGAAAGCGAGCGCCAGCGAGAGGAGCGAGAGATCGTGGAGCGCGTTCAGGACGAAGAGCGCGAAATTTACGAAATTTTTAGTACCTACGGTGTAAGCCAGGAGGAGAGTACGCCTGTTCTGAATGCCCTAAAACGCAAGCCGCAAGCGTGGGTGGATTTCATGATGCGCTTTGAGCTTGGTTTGGAAAAACCGGAGCCGCAGCGGGCGAGGAACAGTGCTGCGACGATCGCAGTGTCATACATCGTAGGAGGACTGATCCCACTTGCTCCTTATATCCTTCTGCATGATGTGTATTCTGCATTGACATGGTCGGTTCTCATTACGATCGTGGCGCTCGCGGTCTTTGGCTTCATTAAGGGACGAGTTGCCGGGATATCGCCGCTGCGAAGTGCGATACAAACTACACTCACCGGCAGTCTCGCGGCAGCTGCGGCATTTGGACTGGCGCGACTATTTTCAGTAGAGTAGGAGAGCAGCAAGCGAAATTCCGATGTACTGAAATTCCATCCCAGCTCGATTGCTTCGCGCCCGGTTCAGGGCTTGAGTGGTTCTCATCTACAAGTCAACGCGATCGGCATACGCACGTCCGATTTTTTTTGTTTAGATGTGCGTGGATTTCAGTGCTGGTCAGTTCGGATAGGCAATCATGGTTAGGCGATTTGTCCAGGACGTGAAGTCGGAGGCGCGAAGCGTTTTCGCGCTGGCGTGGCCGCTGGTTCTGGCAGAGATCGGATGGATGGCGATGGGTCTTGTGGACACCATGATGGTGGGTCACATGCCCCACAGCGCTCAAGCGATTGGCGGTGTCAGTCTCGGCGGAGTGATCTTTTACATGGCCGCCATGTTTGGCGGAAGCATTCTTTTTTCGCTGGATACAAAAGTCTCGCAGTCCTTCGGAGCGGGAAACCTCGCTGATGCAAATCACTCCCTGCTCAACGCGATGTACATCGTGGCGCCGTTAGCACCCGCTTGCATGTTGATGGTGTGGTTTATCGGGCGCATGCTTCCCGAAATAGGAGTGAATCCGGAAGTGCTTGCGCAGGCGTTGCCCTTCTTGCGGGCGATGAACTGGAGCACTCTGCCCATGCTGCTGTACTTCGCCTTCCGCCGCTATCTCCAGGCTGTGGATCTGGTGAAGCCGGTGACGTTCGCCCTCATTTCCGCCAATGTTGTGAACCTTATTGGAGACTGGATTTTGATCTACGGACATCTTGGTTCGCCTGTGTTTGGCGTCGCGGGCTCAGGATGGTCCACTTGTATTTCGCGTACCTATATGGCCACGGTGTTGTTCGCCGTTGTAGTCTGGCAGCACCGCAGGCATAAGCTGCCGCTGCTGGATCGTCCCCTGCGTCCCGATTTCGTACGAATTCGTGAGCTGGTACGGATCGGATTGCCGATGGCTGTGCAGATGTTCTTCGAGATCGGCGTCTTTACTGCGGCGACCGCGCTAATCGCGCGGCTCGATGCCGCCTCGGTTGCTGCGCATCAGATTGCGCTGAACTGCGCCAGTCTCACTTACATGGTACCGCTGGGAATCTGTTCAGCCGCAGCCGTGCGGGTGGGGCAAGCCCTTGGACGTCGCGATCCCGTAGCCGCCGGACGTGCAGGGTGGGCAGCGCTCTCGATGGGAGCGGGATTCATGACCGTCGCAGCGCTCGTGCTCGTCTTCGCCCCGCGGTTGATCGTGCGTGCTTTCACGCCTGACCCGCAAGTTATGCGCATTGGTGTGATGCTCCTCTTAGTCGCAGCCGCCTTTCAGTTGTTCGACGGATTACAGACCGTTGCTACGGGCGCGCTTCGCGGAGCGGGCGAGACACGCATTCCGATGTTCAGTTCGTTCATCGCATATTGGGTGATCGGTTTGCCGCTTGCATATTACCTGGGATTCGTACTTGGATTTGGTGCCGTTGGGGTCTGGGTCGGCCTGGCCGTGTCGCTGGCGATCATCGGTACTTTGTTAGTGTTTATCTGGAGGCAGAAGGTCCTAGGGCTCGTGGCGCATTCCGGAGCGAGAGTAGCGTCACTTGCCTGAGCTTCCACTTAAGGGCAGTGTGGCTGCTCCTATTGGAGCAGATGCGGGTTCTTTCCCGCTTGCAATACCTGCTGGGCGCGCGAATAAAGTTCCAGGACTTCGAGCGGCTTGGTTACGTGTGGGAGCATCGCGATTTCGAGGATCTCGCGCGTTTCGCGGCTTGGCCTTCGCGAAACTGTGAGCAGCATTCGCTCGGCGAGCTCGGGCCGATTTTCACGTACCCACCAGACGAGGCGCTTGCTGGAAAGAGGTTCTTCAAGTTCATCGTCGAGGATGATGGCATCCATCTTCGAAGTGCGAAGATGATCAAGGGCATCGTTGGCTGAAAGGGCGGGGATCACCTCTGCGCCGAGAGCACTGAGAACTGACCTTTGGAACTCGAGTACCGCTTCACTGCGCTGAACGAGGAGTATGCGCGTACCTGCATTATCCTCAGGTGGAATCGATTGCCAGGCTGATGTATCGGTCTCCGGTTTCGACTTTATCGGCGTAACCGGCCGCTCCAGCTCCGCTCGTGGGACGCTCACACCTTCTCCTCCACGCAGCTTCTTTATCTCCGAGCCGCTCGAGAAGGCCGCGATCACTTTTCGAGCTTTCTCGATCTGCTCTTCCATGCGCGTGACTAGATGCGCGGAGCGCGGTTCCACAGTTTCCGCTTTCAGCAGCTCAATGTAGCCGAAGATCGCGGTGAGCGGATTAATGAGATCACGTGCCACGCCGCCGACGAGATTTGCAAATTCCTGATAGTTGGAGGCTTCACTGCTTTGCAGTGTCTGTCGGCCTGCTTGAGATTCCAGACCCAAGCGGATTAGGTGCGCAATAAGTTCAGAGATCTTCTGCTGAGTGCGGTCGAAGCGGCGCGATTCGTGATCGAATAACGCCAGCGTGCCAAAGACTTGATCTTCGTTACCGAGCGAAATCCAGAGCGAGGCGCAGCAGGAAAAATCGAATGAGGGTAGAAGCGTTCTCAGCGAATCCCAGTCGCCGGAGACGATAATGCGGCGCGGTTGCCGGCGCAGGTAATCACTAAATGACGCAGGCAGGTGTTCGGGAGTCTCAAGGTCACTGCCGGCGCGCTCGTTTACGCGCAACGTACCGATATGTCCGCATGGAGGTCCAGCTGCGGGATAGAAGACGACGCAACTTACTTCGAGCAATTCTCCGGCTGTCTGTAAGGCGCAGAGGAGAAAGTCCTGCTCGGTACGGCAAAGAGCAGCGGCTGATCCTGCAGTGATCATCGCATCGCAAATCTCTTCAATTGAGTACAAGGTGCGAGTTCCCCGATTCGCGGTCGATCTTTCTTCTCAAACTCAATCGCTGAAAACAGGAAATGCAGATTTTCACGCGGAATACACTCGGTGCCCAGTAAGCCGTCCTACTAGGTCGCAAGAAAGCCTATCGATGTCCGCGACGGTGATCTGCGTCGTCTTCTGCTGCGGCAGCAATCGCGTGGCGCTCTTGTTTTCCAAATCGCGCCGCAAATGCACTAATAGAGCCTGGACCACGCTCGAATCGAACTTCGAAGGCGACAGCCTTACCAGTTCATGACAAACACTCATTACAGAATTCGACTGACGATAGGGACGATCGCTCGTCATGGCGTCAAACGTATCGCCTACCGCAACGATACGTACCGAAAGCGGAAGCTCGTCGTTATGCAGGCGGTCGGGATATCCGGAGCCGTCGGCACGTTCGTGGTGCCAGCGGACTACCTCAGGCACCTGCGGCCAGGGAAAGCGGGCCGAGGAGACGATCTGGTGGCCCATTACGGTATGGTCCGCGATGGCGCGAAACTCTTCCGGACGCAGGGTGGAGGCCTTAGCGAAAAACTGCTTATCTACAGTTACCTTGCCGATATCGTGCAGGTGCGCAGCCGCGCGAATTCCTGCGACTTCTTCTTCACTCATGCCTAGAGTGGTTGCGATGCCGGCGGAAAAGCGCGCTACGTGCACCGAATGTCCGCGCAGATAAGTATCTTTCGAGTCAATGGTCGTTGCGAACGCCTCAAGCGCATCGTCATAGGAATGATGAAGTGAGCTGAGGAGCCGCAGATTGTCAGCGATCTGATGACGCAGCGATTCCGCCAATGAGTGATTGTGCAGTACCAGTGCCACGTGCGACGACAGCATCTCCAGTGCTTCGAGATCGACGATCCCATAGGTTTCTTGACCCTGCCGCCCACCGAGCACCAAAGCGCCAATCGGGCCGGTATTCACGCGCAGCGGCGCGAAGCATTTGATCGCGTTGAGGAAAGGAGTTTGCGAAGAGCCAAAAAGCTCTTGTATATCCTGCTGCCGGTTCGTAAGGCGCGGTGCTCGCGTCTGATTCCAATGATGCTGCGAAACACCGACCAGGGGGAGCACACAATGAGCGGTTAGGCCAGGGAATCCAGTCGAAGCTACACAGGTAAGCTTGGAAGCGGCGCTATCTAGAAGCAGGAGTGCGCCTTGATCAGCCTCAAAAGCACCCAGGATGCGCTCGAGAATCTGCCGGGCGGCATCCGAGAATTCGTGGTCGGCCGTTGCCACAGGCCCCACCTCGGCGATCGTCCTCAGGACGGCAAAGAGGCGGAAGAATTTCGAATTTTGATCCACCACAGACGAAGTAACGGATGTCGCACAGAGCAACTACAACATAGCACCGGACTTAGGGCGGCTCATGAAATTGTGATTACTGGTTAGTTGCTGGTTTGGTTCAATCTGGTCCTCATGTGGATGATTACATGCCTTATGGTAAAGGCGCAGCATGCTGCGTCTCTAGCGCGCCTTTTTTACTAGATCAATTCCCAATTGCTGACACTTCTTATAAAGATGACTGCGCTCCACGCCAAGTGCTTTGGATGTGTTGGTGATGTGATGTTGCTGACGATCCAGTTCTGCCAGGATGATCTTTCTCTCGACCTGATCCATGCGCTGTGCCAAGGTTCCCTGACCATCGGGAATGGAAGCGGCAGGCATACTCGAGTTGGACGGCAATGCCACTCGCACGATCGATTGATCCACGACGTTGTTCGTCGCCAGCAAAAGTAGGCGTTCAATCATGTTGCGCAGCTCGCGGACATTTCCGGGCCATGAGTATTTTTGCAACTCAGCGATAGCATCGGCGGTAAATTCGGTAGCTTTCCAATTGTTCTGGCGAGCGATCTGTTTTTGAAAATGTTCGATCAGAACGGGAATGTCGTCACGCCGTTCGCGCAATGGCGGCAGGGTGATCGGGAAAACATAGATGCGATGAAATAAATCTTGGCGGAACTTGCCTTCGCGTACCTGCTCGGTCAAGTCGCGATGAGTCGCGACGATTACTCGCACGTCCACCTTAACCGTGCCACTGCCGCCGATTCGCTCTACCTCTCCTTCTTCGAGACCGCGCAGAAGCTTCGCCTGCATTGCCAGAGGCATGTCGCCGATCTCATCGAGAAAGAGTGTGCCCCCGTTTGCCTGCTCGAATTTCCCAAGATGACGTGCTGCGGCTCCGGTGAACGCCCCCTTTTCATGTCCAAAGAGTT
This sequence comes from Acidobacteriota bacterium, assembly GCA_003225175.1. Taxonomy (NCBI): domain Bacteria; kingdom Pseudomonadati; phylum Acidobacteriota; species Acidobacteriota bacterium. The sequence goes on along the minus strand of QIBA01000030.1, from coordinate 61,225 downwards.
CACTCTCGATTAATTCGGCGGGGACTGCGGCGCAATTGAGCGTAACAAACGGCTGTCCAGCGCGCGGACTCTTCTGATGGAGCGTGCGCGCCACCAGCTCTTTGCCGGTTCCCGTCTCTCCCAAGATGCAAACGCGCGTCTCGCTGGCCGCCACGCGTTCAATCTGTGCCATGAGGCGCGACATCACCTCTCCACGCCATACCAGTTCATGCTTGCCCAGCGTTCCGCGGAGCTCGCGGTTCTCCCGCTCGAGACGCGTGAGCCTCATGGCATTGTCGAGCGTCAGCAGGAGCTTGTCTGTGGAGATAGGCTTCTCCAGAAAATCGATTGCGCCCACCTTGGTTGCGCGCACTGCCATCTGCACGTGCGCCTGCCCGGACATCATGACTACCGGCGTGGTGACGCCCAGCGTCTTGATCTCCTCCAGCAGCGCTATGCCGTCTTTCCCGGGCATCACGACATCGGACAGAATGAGATCAAAGGTTTGGCTCTTGACCAGTTCGAGAGCTCGCGCGGGTTGATCGCAGACCGCCGCCTCGTGCCCGGCAAGGCGGAAGGCACGCGAGAGCGATGCCAGAGTATTTGGCTCGTCATCGATAATGAGCAAGTGCGCCTTGGTCACGCTTATGCCTTTCCCATGGCCGCATCGTTGGTCTGCGTTGCTGGCTTGCGCTGAAATTCCATGCGGAATGTCGTTCCAAGTCCCGGACGGCTGGAGACGGAGATTCTCGCTCCGTGGTCGCTGATTACCGATTGCACAATTGCAAGTCCCAGTCCGGTGCCATGCTGCTTTGTCGTGTAATAAGGGGTGAACAGACGGCTGGCTTCTTCTTCGTCAAATCCTGCACCGCTATCAGAGACTTCGACCGTCATATTCTCGGCGGAGCCCAGCGTAGTGATGCGCAGGGTTCCGCCATCAGGCATTGCGTCGATAGCGTTCAAGACCAGATTCTCAAAAGCGCGTCGCAGAAGCTCCGGGTCGGCAGCGACATTTGGGTCCTCCGAGGTAAGCCTGGTTTCCATCTTGATCGGCTTCGCCGTCGAGGCGAGTTGTGGTGCAAATAGTTTCGCGATCTCCTCCAGGATTTGGTCGATGTTGACGCGCTGCAGCTGGGGTACAGGCATCTTAGAAAAATCGCTGAAGCGTCCGACGATCTTCTTCAAATTACTCAGTTCTGCCAGCAAGGTAGCTGTGCTCTCCGCGAATATTTCATCGAATTCGGGCGAGTTCTGCTGCCGCGCTTTCATCAGATTCTCAATCGTAATCTGAAGGGGAAACATCGGGTTTTTAAGTTCATGCGCAAGGCGGCGCGCAAGTTCGCGCCAGGCTGCCACGCGTTCGGCTTGCAGAGCTCGATCACGTTGCCGAAGCAACTCATCGGTCATCTTATTGAACGATGCAATGAGCTGCGCGACTTCGCCCTTATTATTCGCCGAATTTGCATGGACCTTACGCTCCCAATTACCCCCCGCCACATCCTGCGCAGCCGACGAAAGCTCTTCGATGGGCTGGCTGATGCGCGCCGCAGACCATCCACTGGCGATGATGCTCAAAAGGATGCCGCCCGCTGCTACCAACAGACCAATATTCCGAATCCGGCTTTGTAGATCCCCGAGTTCGCGATGACTGCTGGCGACGACCAGAATCGCAATGGGTTGTTTAGAGTCACGGCCAGTAAACGGAATTGCGTGCGCGGTGTACACACCATCGGCACCGTCGTCTAAATGGATGCTCCGCCTTACAGGTTTTCTTTCCTGCAATGATTCCTTGAGGATAGGTTTTAATTCCCCAGGCATGCTCACTTTTCCGTAAGCGTCTTCCAACTCTCCGCCTGCGACCGACGGCTGCCATAACAAAACCCGCGTGCCCTCTGGCAGTGCAAGACTTCTCAGGAAGCTGGAGTCGATCTTCTGGCCGGCCACTATAAGAAAGCGTCGGTCCGCAGGGGCGAGCGCTCGGACTGATATAAGGGCGAGTTCTCTTCCTTGAGGAGTTTCCTCATTTTGTAAAAAGACAGGCTGAAGGTTCCAATCTGGAACTTCATCTATCCAAGCCAAGCGGATGCCAAAGCGCGCAAGCCATTGCGCAGAGGAAATAACGGTTCCGTCCTGCGAAAGAACTTCCAGGAAATCGAGCTGTTGCTCGGCCGCGAGCGAGGGCGCAAGATTCACATAAGGCGCAGGGTCTCCGCCGGGTGCACTCAGCGCGAGGGCCATGCTCCGCAACGGCTGTGAACGCGCGATGGCTGCGGCTCGCAAGGCAAGAGCCTGCCCTTGTAATTCAAACTCCCGCTGGAATTGTTGCGTCACTGCCGTGCTCCGCTGATTGTCGGCTGTTTCGAATGATCTTCGTGCCCCTACTGCGACCGCGTACGAAACCAATGCGACCGTGATAACGACGATGCCGCCGAAGATCAGTAGCAGCCGCATGCGCAAGCTCATTTCGCACTCTCAACCCACAAATCGGCGAGACGGATATCTCCCCAGCGCGTCACGAACCAATCATGAACAATCGGCGCGCGGCTGTACGCTTCTGGAATGTGGGCGATTGGAACCAACGAATAATCCTTCAGCGCATCGCTTTCAATTGCATACATTGCCTCAAGAGTCGTGGTCGTCTCGGCTTTCTGCAGCTTCGGGAGGTTCAGAATGGTTCCGATTCTGGTAAGAGCGGCTCCGGCTTCAGGCGATTCCAGACGAAGGCGCACGAGTCTCACATCGGCATTGAATCCTCGGAACGATGGTGTGTCAGGGCGCGGCTGAACTGTGATTCCCGCTGCCTGCGCATTTACGGCAACGCGTTCAGCGACCAGCTTGGCCAAGTCGTCGTTGGCATCGAAGACGAGCGAAAGCGGCATGAGCGCGCCAAGCGGATTTCGCAGTTGCCGCGCGGCGGAGATATCTTGTACTGCCTTGAAGAGATGATCGTAGCCGGACATCCACGCTGGCAATACCGCTGCATTAGGCTGACCTTGCCTGCGCAGCAACACGGAGTAGATCGAATTACGGTCGAGCGAGCGCGCCAACCCTTCACGCACACCAGGATCCGCAACCGCCGGATGATTTGGAGTGAAGGCCAGCGCGAGGAGTTCAATCGGATCAGTGAGGCTTGAATTCCCAGCAGCCGTCCGGGGCTGGGTTGGATCGCTCTCGATGATATCCGCGCGCTGAGTCTGCAGGTCCGCTGCTTGATCTGTGAATGATCTGCCCATTTGAATCCGGATGCGATCCAGGAATGGGCGCCCTTGCCATGCTTCATCAAAGGCGTGCAACTCAATTTGCTGTCCAGGTTGGAAGTCACTGATCTGGAATGGGCCACTCCCGATCCACCGTCCATTGTCACCCGCCACGCAAACGGAGTTGTGCGCCTCTGTCAGCTGATAGAGAATGCCGGCAAGAGGCGTGTCCGATTGAATCAGCAGCTCATTCCCATTAGCGCGCGCATGCCACTCCGGATTCTGCGCCGACAGCGCTGTAACCGCTGTCTGTGCGGTCAGCGTGTTGCCGTTGTGCAATGGCACGTCGCGGAGTATGAAGTACCAGGAACGGCCCTCGCGCTCGGAGCGCCACGATGTGGCTAACGATGGCTGCGGCTCTCCGTTCCCATTCAGCGTCACCAGCCGGTCACAGACGTTGCTAAGAACGATATCGCGAAGCAATGCGCGCGCAGCATTCGGATCATCAGTGATGTCGAAGGAGCTGATCGCTCCGCGCATTTGGACACGCAGGGTACCGCCGAAATGCGGACGTATGGCGGGCCAGGCGGTTGCGGCGAGACTAAGTGCCGCAGTGAGCAGTAAGAAGGTACGCTTCATAACGTCCGGATGGAGTGGCGACGATCGCGATTGCCTGTTGATGATCCGCGGAAGTTTTCAAACTCACTACTGGTCCGGGAAATTGCATCGAGTCTGATACCGGTCTGAATTGCGAGTTCAATACTTGGTAAGCCGATAAGGAATCGAATTGCTGGAAATCGCCCGCTCCGGTGGCCAGAACGAGGTCAGCACGGCATGAGCTTTGAATTCCGGCGATGTCGCTTCCCCATCTGTCAGCTATTGGTGTCGAGCGCCCTCCCTGCACCATGGATGCGTGTCCATCCAAGTTGGTGAAGATAACTCGATCGCTCAAGACTGCGGCTGAGAAAAATGCATTGACCGTGCCGCTCTGTCCATTCGGAGAGGAGAGCACTCCGTTGAAGTAGTTTCGATTCGGGGCATAAAACGCGAGCGATTGGCGATCGCCTGTGAGCGGCCAAGGATCGTCGCTGGCGCGACATCCGATTGTAAGAGTGCTGCTCGAGTTACCTGTGCAATGAAGTCCGGGAAGATACGCGTCGAAGCTGCCGATTTGCCCGGGTGCAATTCGCCCGCGTGGATCCCGGCTTGCCAACGGTGTCTGTCCCAGTGATTGTGTTTGCAGAAGGCGCCACTGTGCTGACTGGAGTTGAAACAGCTGTACGGCCCTCGAACTTAGCGCCAATAGATGCGCGCCTTCCCCGATCTTTCCTTCTGGAAGAGTGACATCCAGCAGGGGAAGATCCGAGCTGATTAACAGGTAACGTGAAATCGCGATGGGGTCGTTTGCTGGTGGACGTCCAGCGGAGCTCTTCGCTAGCTCAAGAATTCGAATCTCGTGGGAAGCCCCTTTAGCGATTTCCGCCGTCCAGACATAATTTCGAAAATTCGCGCCCAAAGTGATTGCGATCGCGGCTTCGCTTGCTTCCGGTTTTCCGAGTCTCCATCCACGGGACTGTAATGCCTGTACAAGGCCCGCCTGAATGGACGCGACGGTTGCGTCATCGAGTGGAGAGCGGTTAGCAACAGTGACAGAAGCAGAGGTCGGTGCTACTACCTGGCTGATCTGAGCGGAAAGCTGATTGGCACCGAAGACGAAGTCCTGACTCGCAGCGGGCAAAGGGGCGAATAGCCCAATATTCAATGCCAACACCCAGCCGGCAATCAGTTTCAACATGGGATAGGCGGAGTGTAGCATGCAATACTCGAGCAGGTGTTTCGATCATGCAAAGGACGACGTGCGTCCTACCGCGGGGTTACGTTCATGCAGCGAAGCTTCGCAGGGATTGATGTTCGGAAGGCTCTCTTCCGCTTTTCGGCGAACTGGAAAACACGCGCCGCGAGGGGGCAGTCGGTCCTTCTTCATCGCTGTACGATTCACGCCCTTGCCCGCCGCCCATGCTCACCCCGTTCGCTTGCTCCAGCAGGCGTAGCAACTCTAAACTGTATAGTTCATTCATTTTCAGTATTTTCATTGTTTCCGCTGATTTTTATCCCTCGACACGCGTGAAAGTTTGGCTGATCGAGGCAGCGGGGAGGGTACATGCGTCTTTATCTGGTGACCCGGTTGCTCCTGATTTGTGGAGCTACCGCGGTACTGGCAGCTTGTGGCGGTGGCAGTAAAGCGAACACAACGAACACTCCTACAACGATTACCGCAAATCCCACGAGCCTCTCTCTCACGCATGGGGATGTCGCGGGCATCAGCGTCTCCGTGGCAAATTCCAGTGGAGACCCGATTACACCGACGCCGACCGTGACCTACACGTCGGCTGATCCGAGCTCAGTGACGGTGACCTCCGCCGGCATGGTCTGCGCAGGCGTATTCGACGCTAACAACATCGTCTGCCAGACGAAAGACAGCAGCGGTAATTTGTTGCCGGACAAGACCATTAATGTCACCGTTACTTCCGGAGGTCTCACAGCAACGGTTCCGGTTTACGTGCACGCGCACGTGGATAAGATAACGGTGACGGGGCCGCCGAATCCGCCAGTTTGTCTCTCGCAGAACTTGACTGAGCCGTTCACAGCAAAGGTTTTTAGCAATCAGCAGGGGAGCCCCGTCGACATCACCGCCAACGTCGGGCCACTCACGTGGAGCACTGGTTCGACCACCGTTGCCACGGTCGATTCGAATGGCGTGGTCAAGTCCCAGCAACCCGGAGCGACGACGGTTGTGGCCTCAGTGGCAAACACTACGGGGACTCCGGCCGTCGTGGTCTCGTGTCCACCGAAAACAATCTCGCTACACGTCGCGGGTGTGACCGATACTTCTTTCAATGTGGCAACAGGCACCGCCCAGACGCTCGCAGCCGATGTAACCGATATCCTTGGACAGCCGATCGCCAATGCTGCACTCACTTATTCCAGTTATGTACCAAGTGCGGCTTCAATCACGACGGCAGCTGCGGTTACAACGCCGGGAGCAGGCGTGAGCACGTTGATCGCCTCGTGCGTGCCACCAGGATGTAACCCAGCATCTGGGCCAAACATAAATTTCAACGGCAGCGGAGCCGGACTCGCTATTTATAGCAATCCGGTCATTGGAACGATTACAGGTACAACGGCGACAACCGTCTACGTAACGGGGAGCGACAAACCCGATGCGACGGCAAACACTTCCCTGATCCCGATCGACGTCTCGGCCAATACAGCGGGAACCGCGGTTACTTTGCCCGGATCACCGAACTCGATGGTCTTCGACCGCGCTGGAACGAAAGCGTACTTGGGCAGTTCGGTTGGTATGTTGATCTTCGATCCCGGCACCAATACCGTGACCGGTACTGCGAGCGGGATCACTGGAACAGTACTGACTGTTTCGAATGATGGGCTCACGGTTCTCGTATCCGACGCTTCGGCGGGCAAAGTGTTTGTTTTCAATACGAAACAACAAACAGTCCAGACATTCGACTTGGCAGGGGTAACCGCCGCCGACTTCAATAGCGACAACAGTAAGGCCTATTTAACGAGCGGCTCTGCCGTGTACGAGTACTCTCCTTCAACAGGCGTGAAGACGCTGAGCTTTGCAGCCGACGGCGTTGCTTTCGCTCCACAGGGAGCGGTCGCATTTTTCGGGGGAAGCTCCATTTTGGGACTTGTAGTCTGCAACGACTCTCCGGCCCCTGCAACTGCGAGCGCCGTTAATGTATTCGCTCCTACTCCCGATGGCACTCACATGCTCGGTGCCGGAGCCGGAGGTTGGACGGACCTTAGCTACACGGTTACCAACAGCAATGGATGCCCGCCCATCACGAGCAACACCGCTCGCAATGCAGCCTTTCCGGCATTCGTCGGAACACCCGCTAAGATCGCAGTGGCTTCCGACGATTCCATTGCTTTCCTCACGGGATACGGCGGCGGTAGCGACGCGCCTGGAATTCCTTTGTATCATCTCGCCGACGGTAGCACTGGCATGATCGCCTTGGTCAATCCAGGCGGAGCGCTATTGTCAGGCGGAATCACACAGGACGCGCACTCACTGTACGTGGGAACAATTGGCAATAGCAGCACAGGTCCGTTCGTGCATCACATTGATCTCACTGCTTCAGGTGGTCCGACAGATGCAAATCAGATTTCTGTGAGCTTCAATCCGAGAATAGTGGTGGTGAGGCCGAAATAGAGCGCCTTTCAACCTGGATCGAGCCGCATCCACGTTAAATGCCCATAGTTGGGTTTCTACCTCACGGTCGCGGCGATGAGCGCTGACGAGTGTCTTCGGTGCGCGCGAGCCTGAGTCGCATTCGTCGCAACCGTGCGGGCCACGTCGTAATCTACGTCTCGAGAAACGATCCGATATTCGCCTCCGAAGCGCAGGTGCGCGAGAGCCTGCGTTTCGGTTTGCAGCCACATGCCGGCAACCTCGGCGTACTGAATGACTACGTGTACGTCTTTCACCCAGAATGAAGGACTTTTCGCTGGATCGCCTTCGATCCGGAGAATTCGATAGGAATCTTTGTCCACCCAGATCATTGCATTGAGTAATTCCTTACGTTCATGCCTGGGTTTGATCTCAAGTTTGTAGCACGGGCGTCCGTCGGCTATTCCCGCGCCCGCGAAGGCGAAGTCGTAATTGCTGTCGTTGACCATCATCATCTTTGGATCGCGCGTTGCGTCGATTTCATGGTCGAGAATGCGGCGAACGACCTTTTCGCCCATGCCGCCGGTGCTCTTGTCAATGTCGTAGCTCTTCACGTTCGGGGGCAGGAAATTGATTTGAGCAAGGACCTCGGTGCGCGGCCGATCACTATCGGAGCCAAAGACTTTGTATTCGCGGGTAACTGAGTAAGGTCTAGCCTGGACGTGACTCTCTAACTGTGCCTCAATGATTTTTTTTACGAGAGAGGCGATATCGGGGTGCGATGATGCGTTTGCGAGCTCGGCGGCGATGGCCTGCGCATTCCCAAACAAGAGAGCAAGCAACAGGACTGACATAGCCGTCGTGAGGGTGTACTGGTAGCGAGGGCCCGACATCACACAACTCCACCTATTGACGAGTGAACACCTGTTTAGAAGCGGAAGTCGGGCTTAAGGAAGGCCAGACAAGTGGCAATTTTGTATGTACGCGATTCAGGTGCTACATCCCTCGAGCGATGAAGCTCACAATAAATCCTGCTCTACTCCTTGTTTTTCTTGCGCTTACAGATTTCAGCATCGGGAATTCAGCTTTGGCCCAGATAAAGCCCGGAGAAACCAACTTCAACCAGAGTAGCTCGAACCAAGATGCGAAGAAGGGACTCGATGAATTCAATCACGCCTTTATTGAAGCTTGTCGCAATATGAATCACGATGCGGCAGCGCAGCTATGGGCTGATGACGGAGTGGATCTGCTGCCCGCCATGGAACCGATGGTCGGCAAACCCGAGATTTCAAGGTGGCTAATAGGGCTCGGTGAAAAGATGAAGGGCGTGAAGGTGCTTCAGTGCGACGTGGATTGGCGTGAGACACGCGTTGCCGGCCACTTGGCGTATGAGTGGGGATCAACACGCAAACCATTTCCGTCCCAGATCGCGTGGAACCAGTCAAAGACAAAAGTAAGATCACGCTGATCCTGCAAAAGCAGACAGATGGTTCATGGAAGGTAGCTTTGGAATCCTGGAACAGCAGCTCACAGTAGACTTTGAGTAGCGGGTTCCGGCTGCCCTCGGCTGGTTCCAGTATGGATCGTCACTCTTTGGTTTGCCGTTTTAAGCCAGCAAATTAAAAAACGCACCTACACGAAATCTTACGCCGTGACCGGCCGAGGGCGACCGACCACGTACTCAAACGCTGATTCTATCTGGCCATCACAACGCCGCTGCGAGCTCGTCGTTCCGCATACAGTGGGAACTGTTCTGCAAGCTCGAATACCTGGTGACGGATGCGCTCGAGAGCCTTGTCCTCTGAACGCCGCTCGAGAGCCTCGGCGATCCAGTGGCCGATCTGCATCATCTCCGACTCTTTCATCCCACGCGTCGTAAGCGCTGGCGTTCCGATTCGGATTCCACTCGGCTTGAGCGGCGGGTTCGTGTCGAACGGAATGGCATTCTTGTTCACCGTGATACCCGCTTTTCCGAGCGCCGCTTCCGCCTCGCTGCCGAGCATGCCTTTGGCGAAAACATCCACGAGTACAAGATGCGTATCCGTTCCGCGCGAGATAATGCGGAAGCCTACATCCTTCAAGGTCTGCGCCAAGACCTTAGCATTCGCTACGATTTGGCGGGCATAGTCGGCGAACAATGGTTCCAGTGCTTCTTTGAACGCGACTGCCTTCGCCGCGATTATATGCACCAGCGGGCCGCCCTGATGTCCGGGAAATACGTTCTTGTCGACAGCGGCCGCGTACTCCTGCTCGCAAAGAATCATGCCAGCGCGAGGTCCACGCAGTGTCTTGTGCGTCGTTGTGGTAACGATCTGCGCGTGAGGAACTGGCGAGGGATGCACGCCCCCCGCCACCAGTCCGGCGAAATGCGCCATGTCGATCAGCAACAATGCTCCGCAGCTATCGGCAATCGCGCGCATACGCTCAAAATCAAAGATTCGAGGATACGCGCTGCCCCCGCCGATAACCAGCTTTGGCTTTTCGCGCGTCGCAATCTGCTCGAGATCGTCATAGTCGATGGTTTCGGTGTCCTTACTCACGCCGTACGAGACGACTCGGTAGAGCTTGCCGGAAAAATTCAGCTTGTGGCCGTGCGTGAGATGGCCGCCATGAGCAAGGTCGAGTCCCAAAATGGTATCTCCGGGTTGGAGAATCGAGGAATAGGCTGCGGCATTCGCCTGGGAGCCTGAGTGTGGCTGCACATTGACATGCTCGGCTTGAAAGAGCTCTTTGGCGCGTTCGCGAGCCAGATTCTCAACTACGTCAGTAAACTCGCAGCCGCCGTAATAGCGTTTCCCGGGATACCCTTCTGCGTACTTGTTTGTGAAAATGCTTCCCGCCGCTTCCAGTACGGCCTCGCTGACGAAATTTTCCGAAGCAATCAGCTCAAGTCCTTCATGTTGACGGCGCTGCTCGTTCTCGATCGCAGCAAACATGTCGGGATCGATCTCAGATAACCGACGCTCCATTCGATTGGCCATTAGCGAATCACCTTCTCCGCTACAGACTTCGCCTGAGTAAACAGGTACAGATAGTCCGGACCGCCGGCCTTAGAATCCGTGCCGGACATGTTGAATCCGCCAAACGGATGTGCACCTACCATGGCTCCAGTGCACTTGCGATTGATATAAAGATTCCCGACATGGAAATCGCGCTTTGCGTATTCAATCTTCTGGCGTGAAGACGTGTAGATGGCTCCGGTGAGTCCGTATTCGGTGTTGTTAGCGATTGCCAGCGCATCTTCAAAGTCCTTCGCCTTGATTACTGCCAAGACCGGACCGAAGATTTCCTCCTGCGAGATGCGCGCGTTTGGCGCTACGTCGGCGATAACAGTTGGCTGAACGTAGTAACCATCGCCGAGGTCGGTCGAGCGGCCCCCGCCCGTGATCAGCCTGCCCTCTTGCTTGCCAATCTCGATGTACTCAAGAATCGACTTCAACGCACCTTCATTCACGACCGGACCCGTGTTCTTGTTCTGCGTCGGATCGCCTTGGGACAACTGATTTACTCGATCACGGAGCCGGGATACAAAGAGATCGTAGACAGGCTCTTCTACAATTGCGCGAGAGCACGCCGAGCACTTTTGTCCATTGAAGCCAAAAGCGGATGCGACCACACCCTCAACCGCCGAATCCAGATCGCAATCGGCCTGCACAATCATCGAGTCTTTTCCACCCATCTCGAGGATCGTGCGCTTGATCCAGATCTGACCCTTGCCTGGCTGGGCTGCGCGCGAATGAATGTCGAGGCCCACCTCCTTCGATCCGGTGAAGGCGATGAAGCGAGTTTTTGGATGCTCCACCAGGGCATTGCCGAAGGTGCCTCCCGATCCGGGACAGAAGTTCACTACGCCTTCCGGCATTCCGGCTTCCTGAAGAACCTCGAAAAATTTCGCTGCGATTGTCGGTGAGTCACTCGATGGCTTCAGGATGACGGTATTTCCGCACACAATCGAGGCCGAAGTCATGCCGGCCATAATCGCAAATGGGAAGTTCCAGGGCGGAATTACCGCACCCACGCCAAGCGGGATATAGAGCAGCTCATCCTGCTCGCCTGGGAGCTGCACAGGAGTCTGTACTCGCGACAAGCGCAGAGCTTCGCGCGCGTAGAACTCGAGAAAGTCAATGGTTTCGGCGGTATCGGCATCCGCTTCCATCCAGTTTTTACCGACTTCGTAAACCATCCATGCATTGAATTGAAGGCGTCGCGACTGAATGATAGCGCTCGCATTCAGCAGCAACGATGCCCGCTCTTCCCAGGAGGTAGTGCGCCAACTCTCGGACGCGTGCAGAGCAGCCTCCATCGCTGGCTCAACATGCTCCGCGCCGGATTTCTGGTGAATTCCGACCACCTCAGACGGCTTGGCTGGATTCAGCGACTTGATCTTGTCCTTCGTGCGGACCATTTGCCCGCCGATTACAAGATCGTATTCAGTTCCGAGCTGCGAATGCACTTGACGAAGCGCATCACGCATCGCTCGGGCATTCTCCGGGTTCGTGAAATCAAGATGGGGGCTATTTCGGAACTCCCCCCGGGGTGAATGCAAGGAGATAGCGGAAATGGTTTCGATGGTAGCTGCCATTGGAGGATTCCTCTAGGAAGGTTTACCGCGGCGCCCCGAAAGCCTGCCGCAACCCTCTAGTTTACACCGTAGAGGAGAGGCACTCGGCAGTCGCCACTCGGCCTCTTTACGGCTACGTAGCGTCAGTGACGGAAATGCAGCTCACAGTCTTAAAGGCTATAGCGAGGAGAGTTGCTCTTCGAGCGCTGATAGCCGAAAGCCGAGTGCCTCTAACTCCGGGCGCTTGCGAACTCCCGCGCAGCAGCAATGCGGCGCGAAACTGCGGGATGGGAATGGAAGAGAATCTCAATCAGGCGCGATGGCTTTTTCTCGGAGAGATTCTGCAAGCTGAGCTTGTCCATCGCGGTGATGAACGGATCGACGCTGGGAACTGACTGCCAGCAGTAACGGTCTGCTTGGCGTTCGTTGAAGCGCGAGTAGGCGTTCAGCGCAGGTAAGAGGACAAGAGAGAGTGCTGCCGAAACGAGCGCCAGCAGTGGCAGGTTTGCGAAGTCGGAGAGCAGATCGAACATGTGCCACTCATAAGTGGCATAGCGCAAGACTTCATTCGCTACCCAGAAGGCGATGAAAGTAACAACCATCTGCAGCACAATGCTCTTGAAAATGTGCCGATGCACATGATGTCCAAGTTCATGCGCCAGCACGGCTTCAATTTCATTGTGGGAGTAGTTCTGCAATAGTGTGTCAGCTAGGATGATGCGACGCGTGTTCCCCAAACCTGTGAGCGCCGCATTGGCCTTCTTGCTTTTTTCTGAAAGCTTCCATTCGTACACTCCGCGAACGCGAGTCCCTGCACGCTCGCTCAACTTCACCAGCCGATTGCGCAACTCCTGATCTTCGAGAGGAACGAATTTGTAAAAGATAGGAAAAAGCACGACCGGGGCAAGCTGCGCGAAAATTACGAACAGCGCTGTAAACGCAATCCAGGCATACAGCCACCAATAGATTGCCGCGCTGCGGATAATCCAATAGACCAACTCTGTGAGCAAAGTGGCGAGAACGAGCCCAACGGCCCAGCCCTTGATTTCATCGAGGATCCACGCAGGAGTGTGTTGGTTCGAAAGGTGGAATCGGTGTTCAATACGAAAGCTGTATGTATCAAGAGGCAGGCTAACAATTTTGCTGATGATCGTCAGCAAGAGCACGTAGTAGAACAGTGCGAGCACATAGTGTTCGTGGGCGAAGCGAAATGCCACATCGCGGAGATCACGCGTCCATCCTGTTGCCAGCAGTACCACGAGGAAGACAATTCCCAGAGTGGCATCCGCAACGGAGATCCAGCGACGAATGCGGCTATACTGCCGCGCCTCGGGAGTATCGGCATGTCCTTCCGGATGGATATGGCCAGCCACGTCGGTGTTTGCTGCGGGCATTTAGTGAGCTGCTGTCCCCGCCATTTCGCCCTGGTAGACGAAGGCTTCAGCCGATTTTAGTAGCTGCTGCACAATCTCTGGCGATCCGGCTTCGGAGTAGACACGCAGCAGCGGTTCGGTTCCCGATGCTCGCAGCAGCAGCCACGCTTCTGCCGCCGCCGATGCGGTGCCCGGTTTTCCCTTCGGCGCGTCGAGGAAGAACTTCACGCCATCGAGCGTCTCAACACGCAGAATCTCATTTCCTCCCATCTCACGTACTCCGGATTTGGCGCGAGTAATCGCTGACTCTTTCAGCTCATTCGGAATATGCATGTCCAGACGTGCGTAATAGTGCTCTCCATACTTTTTTTGAAGATCCTGCACTAGTTCGGCCAGCGTGCGCTTCTCTTCTGCCATGACGTTCGCGAGAAGAAGAGCGTTGAGAATGCCGTCACGTTCAGGAAGATGACGCGTAATTCCGATTCCCCCTGACTCCTCGCCTCCGATCAGGATGTCGCGTTCCAACATGAGATCGCAGATGTTCTTGAAGCCTATTCCGCATTCGTGCAGCCTTCGTCCATGCTCCGCAGCGATGCGATCGACCATCTTCGTCGTATTGAATGCGCGCACTACCTCTCCCGGCCATTTCTTACGTTCCAGTAGCCAGCGAAGCAGGATCGAGTAGATCTTGTGTGAATCAACGAAACTGCCGTCTTCGGCCACGGCACCGATGCGATCCGCATCTCCGTCGGTGATCAGGCCGCCATGGCAGCGCTCGCGCACAACCGCTTCTTGCGCCTCGCGCACGTGCGGTTCGATGGGTTCCGGATTGATGCCCGGAAAGAGCGGATTTACCTCGGAGCGAATTTCTACGTGCTTGATTCCACGCTCGGCGAAGATGCCCGAGAGTACACATCGGCCGGATCCGTACATGGAGTCGATGAGGAACTTGAAGCCGGCGGCGGTGATCTTCTCGAGATCCGCGAATTTCTTGATGGCTTCGATGTAAGGCTGCTTGAAGTCTGTATCACTAATCGTGCCTGCCTTCGATCCCTTTGGGACAGGCTTATCGAGTTCAGCCTCAATGGCCTGCATAATTGCCGGGCGTCCCGATCCACCATAACTCGCCTTGTACTTCACTCCATTCCAGTTGAACGGATTATGACTCGACGTAATCATCACCCCACCAGCTGCGCCGAAGTACTTTACGCCGAATGAGAGAGCAGGTGTCGGTGTGTAGTCGTTGGACAATTGAACGTCAATGCCGGCAGTGGCAAGTACTTCGGCAACGGCTTGAGCAAACATCGCCGAGCCGAACCGCGTGTCGTAACCGACCACAACACCGCGTCGGCTGTCTTCATTTTTCAGAACGTAATTGGTGATGGCGGAAGCGGCGCGCCGGACATTGGCAAACGTGTAGTCATCAGCGATGATGCCACGCCATCCATCCGTACCGAATTTGATTGGTTGCATAGAGCGAGAAGAAACCTTGTAGTTTAGACGATATGGTGAAGCGGTACCATGCACGCTGAGCTACTGCCGAGTTCTTGGATGCAATGTGGACAAGTTGTGGGTGTGGACAGCTATGAAGTTAAGGCGAAGTTGCGGCGAAAGGCGCACTCGAGGCGGCGGATGAACCGAAAATCTTCGCCTGCAGAGCCGAATCTAATTCTTCCAGAGCTTGCGAATTTCCGCCGCGGTCGATCGGGCAAGCAGAATCGCCATCGTCAGTCCGAGGGCGACATCGATTCCCTGGAGGATCTGCAGCATAGAGTAGGGCTAAGTTAGCCCACATTCAGCGAAGGTGCCGCATTACCTTGGTGCATGTTCCGCGCAGTTAACAGTATTTTTCTGTGATTCTCGGGCGCGAAAGTAACCTCGAGCTCCTTTATTCCGATTTTTTCAACCGGATGGCGGGCGGAAAATGCCAGCATGAAAATCAAAATGAAGGTCAACGGCCAGGAGGTTGGGGCCGCTGGAGGACTCGACCACTTCGTGCTGGATCAGGTAAGGCGCTCCATGCAGGAGAAGGTCGCCGGAGTTACTTGCCCGCAGCACATGATGTCGGCCGCGATCCAGGTGAATGGCGAATCACTCTCCGGACTCAAAGTGCAGATTCAAGCATGCTGTGATTCGATGCGGCAAAGAGTAGCCAAGGCTTTGGCATAGTTATCGAGCGGTGTGGGGCTTGACCCGGATCCCAGCAACGGGAACGATCATCGCCCTGCATCTGTTCCCAATCGGCAGGCCACGCGAAGCTTGGGCAGCATGGCTACGAAAGCCTATCGGACCTGAAATCACTTTCAAGACTAGGACTAAATCAGCTTCGTGAGTTTCTTATCCGCAAGATGCTTCACCACTTTGCCGACATCCTGCGAGTGCTCGCGCGTGGTGATGAGGATCGCGTCTTCGGTTTCCACGACGACGATATTCTTCACGCCGACTGCGGCTACAAATTTCTTGGGCGAGTAAACGTAGTTACCCTCGGCGTTCAGGACGAAGTGATCTTCGGCGTCAATCACGTTGAAGCCTCCGCCGTTCTTGGCGCTGGACAATTGGTGTTCGAAGAGCGCTGTCCACGAACCGAGATCATTCCATCCAAAATCGGCTCGCAGGCAGTAGAGGTTTGACGAGTGCTCGCCTTTTGCCGATCGCGGCTCCAGCACAGCGTAATCGATGCTGATGTTTTCGCACTTCTCGTAGAGATGCATGAAGATCGACTGGAACTTTGACGTTCCCCAAGCCGCGGCGATCTGTTCCAGATAAGGGGCGGTCTCCGATAAGTGCTCGCGCATGGCGTTCACCAGCGTCTTCGCCGACCACAGGAACATTCCGCTGTTCCAGTAGTAGTTGCCGGCGGCCAGAAATTCGTCGGCGCGCTGCTGATTTGGCTTTTCGGTAAAGCGACGGACACGATACAGGCCATCACCCAACTTCTCGCCAGCCTCGATATATCCGTATCCCGTTTCGGGACGGTTCGGAGCGATGCCCATCACGACGATGTTCTCGCCAGCGGCGGCCAACTCGATGCCATCAGCCAGGACCTTGTGGAAGTTCCTTTCATCCTTGATTACGTGATCAGCCGGGAACATGCCGATCACGGCATTTGAATTTTGTCGAGCTAAGATGCACGCTGCGAGCCCAATCGCCGGAGCCGTGTTGCGTGTTACTGGCTCCGAGACGATCTGCTTTTTAGGGACCTTCTTCAACTGGCCACTAATCACCTCGAAGATGTGATCGTTAGTAATGACCCAGAAATTGTTCTCATCGGCCATCGGCAGCAGGCGCTCCACAGTCTGCTGGATCATGGATTGGTCGCCATCAAGGTTCAGCACCTGCTTGGCCATCTTGCGGCGACTGCGCGGCCAGAAGCGCGTACCACTACCACCGGCGAGGATTACGGGATAAAAAGTTGAGATCTTAGTCATCAGGCCGTCGTTAATTTCATCGGGCTGCAGAAAGCAGTTGAACGGGGTTTTCGGTTTCCGGCTCGCTCGCGCTCACGGGCACAAGCGCTCGCACGCACTCGAATTCCCATTGTGGCCGGATCCTGTATGAGCCAATGGACGCAGGCACCACTGCAGCTTCACCCCGACCTACGCTGATTGCCGGAGCGCCATCGTATTCAATAATGCCGCAGCCGCGCAATCCGATGATGCAATGTGGAGAAGATCGTCGCGACACCTCCTCCGTATTCAGAGTCTTAACCTCTTTCAACATCATCTTGTCCACAGCAAATGATGGGGATGAGATCAGCACGACGTGTCCATTCCCGCCGCGGCTCTTCACCTTCCCTGCCCGAGTGACTTCCTTCATCGCTTGTAATCCGAGACCAATGTGCAGCTCGCGTGGGCGGCCATAATCGTACAGTCGGTAAGTCGTGTCCGAATTCTGCTGAGTCTCGAGCAGCACGCAGTCCGGACCAATCGCGTGCACGGTGCCGGCATCAACATAGATCATGTCTCCCGGCTTCACCGAAATCCAGTTGAGTAGTTGCTCCATGTTTTTTGAGTGAATGGAGTCCTCCACCTCTTTGCGATGAGCACCAGGCTTCAGCCCTAGTCCCACTTTGGCGCTTGGAGCAGCATCGAGCACATACCAGCACTCAGTTTTGCCGCATGGCAGGCTCGCCTTGCGTGCGTCCTCATCGTCAGGGTGCACCTGGACGGACAGCTTGTCTTTCGGAAAGATGATCTTCACCAGCAAAGGAAAACGTTGTTCTCGAGCCAGTGTGCCGTTGAGCTTGTCTCTAAATTCTTTGGAGATCTCGCCGAGTGTTCGGCCCTGAAGCGATCCGTTCGCAATCCGGCAACCTTCGCCCGTGAGCCAGACTTCGCCGATCGGCTCATTGCCAACTTTGTGAGACGGATAAAACGCACTCAAGTCGTGCGTGCCCCAGACGCGCTCGTGAAATTCTGGCAGCAATAAAAGTGGGTACAGTTGCTCCATTGGGCGGAATGATTCCAGTGTAGCTGAAACCGCTTACGATGCTTCAGAATCAGGCGCTTACTGCAACTTAGAAGCAGCTCCGGCCAGAGATGTTGGCTGATACCAGTGAAGCACCAGCTATTCCGCGCGCAGCGCCTGCGTGGGTTCAATCGAAGCCGCTCTGCGCGCGGGGATGAGAGCGGCGGAAGTGCCAACCGCCAGAAGGATCACGGCGACGGCGAAGTACGTTGGAGCGTCCAGTGGCGACACCTCGTACAAGAAGCTCCTTAGAGACTGGACTGCTCCGAGCGAAGCCAGAAGTCCGATTCCCAGCCCGACGCCGATCAGCCGCAGGCCGCGGCGCAACACCATATTCAAGATCAGCTCCCGGCTCGCCCCCAGTGCCATGCGAATTCCGATCTCACGCCGCCGTTGCCCAACGAGGTGCGAAAGCACGCCATACAGCCCTGCCAACACCATGATGACCGCGATCGTCGCAAATGATCCGATCAAGTACAGTCCAAGCCGCTGATTGAACGCCGCCTGATCGTGGGCATCCCGAAGGGTCTTGAAATCTTCGAGTGCGAAGTCCGGCGCCGACTCACGAAACGCACTGCGGATCACCGAGACGATCTCGATCGATGCATGAGTTCGCACGACGTAGTTCGTTTCGGCGGCAACCATGAATTGGTAGAAGATCGAGGTAACTGGGATTTGCGCATACGGCACATTCATCTCTGGTTGCTGCATTGCGGCGAGCTTGTTCTGCGCAGCATCAGCCATCACTCCGACGATCGTGTACGGTGTAATCATTCCTGTATCTTTGCCGCCTAACTCGAGCTGTTGCCCTATGGGATCCTGTCCGGCGAAGTAGCGTTTCGCGAAGGTTTCATTGATCACGATTACGTAGGGCGAACTCGCGCTGTCATCCTCGGTGATCATGCGGCCGCGGATGGCTGGTGTGCCGAGTACTCGGGCGTAACCGCCGCTCACAGTGCGGATGAGTGCGCTGTTCTTGTTCGGCGATTGCTCCTCTTTGGGGCGTCCGACGACGTCGAAGGAACTGTGCATGTCGATTTCCTGAAGCGGAACTGCGTTCGCGAAGGCTACATCCAGGACCCCAGGCAAGCCTCGCAGCTTCTGTCGCATCGGCTCATACACTCGCGTAAGGATCGACTCTGCCTGATTCGTTGCCTGAGCTTGTCTCACTGTGAAGAATCCTGCAGCATTTCCGGGCAGGGCCAGGAAGGTAGTGAGATTGTCCTGATCGAATCCCAAATATTTGTGCTCAAGCTTGTATAGGGTGCGGAACATTAAGCCGCTGGAGATCAATAGGATCACGGATAGCGCGACCTCCCCCGCCACCATGGTTGCGCTTACCCGAGACCGTTTTGGACCGCCGCTCGACCCACGGGCCCCTTCCTGCAACACCGCTTGCGGATCACTGCTGCCAGCCAGGACAGCCGGCGCGATGGATGAAAGCAGCGTCACCACTGCGGCCGCAACCAGAAGAGCGACGAACACGCTTGCACGCAGATGAATCTCGTCTGCGCGCGGGATCAAATCGGGAGGAAGATGCCGAATCCCGCTAAGCATTAACTGCGCCAGTGCGAGGCCTGCCGCCGCGCCAAAAGCGCAGAGCACGCCGCCTTCAATCAGCATCTGCATCATTAATGCCCGGCGGCTGGCACCTAGTGCGATTCGTACTGCAAATTCCTGGGTTCGCCCCAAGCAGCGGGCGAGCTGAAGATTGGCAACATTCGCGCAAGCGATAAGAAGAACCAGAATGAGCGCGCCGGTAAGCGCCAGAAATACCGCCCTTACATCCGACGTCACCACATTGCGAAATGGAATGGCATGGAGCTGCAGACCTCTAGCGCCTTTCGGTGTTCTCTGAGCGATGCCGTTCGCAATGGAGGTGAGCTCGTCTTGCGCTGCCTCAATTCTTGCTCCTGGCCGCAAGCTACCAAGTAGGTAGATGAAGTTTGAGCCACGATCCGAAAGCGCGTCCGAGGTTGGCTGGTAGGGCAGCCAGACTCCAGACGAGGCGTCGTTTCCTGAAAACCGAAAATTGTCCGGCAACACTCCGATGACGCTGTTGGGCTCGTCTCCTATACGAACTGTTTGTCCGGCAACGTGTGTGTCGGAATTGAAGTGCTTGCGCCAAAACGGGGCGCTCAAGATGACGACTTTCGCTGCACCAGGCTCATTGTCAGCAGCGACGAAGCTGCGACCGACGATCGGCTGTACTCCAAGAATGTCGAGCAGGTTTGCGGTCGTCTTGATAGCTGTTGCGCCTTCACTACCTTGCGCAGTTCGCATCACTACGAAGTCGATCATGTAAGCGGCGACATCGCGTACTTCCCGCGTCTGCTCGCGGATGTCCCGATAATTCGGCCAGGACGTTGCCTGAACTGAGTTGTCGGAACGGAGTCCTGGTGTGATTGCCACCAGCCGATCCGCATCGCGATAGGGAAGGGGCCGCAGTAAGACGGTATCGATTACCGTGAACATGGCGGTGTTAGCTCCAATACCCAGAGCGAGAGTCAGAATTGCTAGCGACGCAAAACCTGGGTTCTTGATGATCTGACGTAAAGCGAAACGGATGTTCTCAATCACGGAAACTCCTGGAACCCAGACCTTAGTGCAGTCGCTGTGCCACTTGTACGAATGAAAAAGCAAGCATTTAGAGAGGAAGATCACCTGCCACCTGTCCGCTCGCGAACAGTTGATTACGTGATACCGGCCGCCTTCTCACCTCAGCAGCCGCAACATCGGCATCTGCTATGGGCCCTGTCCGCCGGACGCTACAAGGGTTGAAGAACGCATGTCGGTCGATAATTCAGAATGCCAGCGGCAGAAAATCGACCATTCAGAATCTCCTAATAGAACCTCTTTGGACATCGGACCCCGTCTACCGGCCGAGGGCGGCCCGGAACCACGCAATCTTGAAACTAGTGAACCTGCTGCTGGGCCTGAAGTGGAGTCTGTGGTTTCGGTTGATGTAGCAGCACGCCGGAATCAACCGTCTGTCCGGTTCGGGAGATCGTTTGGAAATACAGTTTATCGCCACTGATTTCGACGAGCATGAATGTTTGGTCGGTATCGAAGCCCACTGCCATGATGTTGGAACCCTGGCGCAGGTTGTGGTAGCGGAGCTCGCCTGAGTTCCCCACGAGAAAGAAGTAGATTCCTTCTTCGGGCTTGAAGCGCTCATAGACGTGATCATGACCAGACATCACTACGTTCACGCCGTACTTCTCGAAGATCGGCATGAGTTGTTTGCGCAGGTCTAGATCGGGGCCGTGAAAACGTCCATCGGAATATAGCGGATGGTGAAAGTAGGCGATCTTCCACTTCGCCGTTGAACCGCTGATCTGATTGTTGATCCAATCAAGCTGCTTCGAGTCCATATAGTTGCTGTCGAGAACGAAAAACTGGACGTCGCCTTTCTTGAACGAGTAGTAGTGCTGGCTGTTCATGTTGAAATTTTTGTACAAGGTTTCGTTCGAGTCGTCGTGATTGCCCAGGCAAGCGTAAAACTTCACTCCGGCATCAAGCAGAGGCTTGTAGGGAGTCTCGAATTTGCGCTCGATATCCTTGGGCTTGTGACTTCCATAGATGTTGTCGCCCATCATGGTCACGAAATCATAACCGACAACTTTGCGGTAAGCCTCCATCTCCGCAGCCACTTCATATTGCGGTTTGTCGCCAGTTCCGTTGTCGCCAATCACAGCAAAGCGGACAGATTTCTGCTCCAGAGGCAGCTTCACATCGACCGCCACTCCACTGGCAGGCGCAGTTTCATGAGACGCGAAGATGGCGGCAAGCTCAGAGCGCGGGTGAAGGGAGATAACGCCGCATCCAAGAATGACGAGAGCTGCAATTGAGAGGATCCGGCGGGTCATTTCGTTTAAGGGATGCTTAGATCAGGAATTACGTCCACGATCAGATTTGCCGGAGCATCGCGCAGAATCAGTTCGCGGCCCACAAATCGATATTCCAGCTCTTTCGATAATTGAGGCAGATTCAGCAGCAGAGATGGCGGCATAGACTGTAATGGCAAGCCGTCGGGATAGGCCGCATTTACGTCGAAGCGCACCCCCTGGATCGGCTCGGCGTGTTCGAAGCTTGTGCGAATTAGGGCTCCGTCGCGTCCGCGCATTGCTATTGCAACCAGATTCCGGAATAGTCCCACGACCTCAGGCGTGAAGAGCTCTCCCTTTATGGCATTTGCGCGAAGCGCTCGAATGTTCGCCGCAAGTTGCTTCTGGAACTCCGCAATCTTTGCAGGCGAATCTGTGTTCTTTGGGACCGATAAGCCCGCCATCGCCTTCTGCCGAACCCTCATATAGTTTGCAACGTTCTGCTCGAACTTCGCAGCAATCGCGGCATTGGCGTTTACCGGCGGTCCTGACTTCTGTTGCGCGCCTAGCGAAGCTGTGCTCAGCAACATCAGCATCGAGACCAGAATCCCATTTCGAAGGACTGTCAGTTTGATTGATTTCAGCATTATGCTTCCGGTTCGCGTTGTTGTTCGACTACATCCTCGACGGTCTCGCGCACGACTTGTTTCACAGCCTGCTTCACGGCATCTTTGACGGTTTCTTCAATATCTTCGTGATCGATGGGAATACCGTTACCTGCTTTCAGAACGTCCTTCACGACTTCTTCTACAACCGGGGCTACCGGCGGAAGTATCTTCGTCACAGCTTTGGCCACTTTCTTTGCCACCTTGGCCGCAGGGGGCTTCACGACATCGTCGGCTTCATCTCCCGTTGCTACTACGCCGGATTTCCAATCAGCTTCGAAGACGTCAATGATCTTAGCGATGGCCTCCGCATCGCGAAACATCGCGCCGATCTCGCGACGTGAATCGAGCTCCAGCTCGCGCAGGCTTTGGCTTCCGATGAAGGCCTCTTTGCGATCTCGAACAATAATTCGTGTGTGCAGGCGAAGGTCTTTAAGTTGTCTGACTGACATCTGGCTGCTATGGCGGGCCATCTTCCCGATTACGCGGACCTCCACCCCGTCACGGGCACGCTCCTCCAGCAGCTTGATCATCTCGCGATCGCTTATTTTCACGTCGTAAATCAGAAGTTCCTTTTTGGCTCCTTCGATGAAATTGGCGAGCTCTTCGCGAGCATTCAGTGGACTGACCAGGAAGCGGGACGAACTCGGTTTATAGGGACGCCGCTTGCAGTCACAGTCGAACAAATCTTCAGCTTCCTTGATGAGCTCCTTGTCGTGCGTGATGAATGCAAAGCTGCGGCTGCGTTCGGTATCGATCTGGGTGAAATTGAACGCGAGCAGATGTAGCTCCTTGCCATCGATGATCATCATCTTGCCGTGGTAGCGGACGAGGTCATCCGCGGTGCGCGCGACGGTCACACCGCATTCCAGGAAGCGCATTTCCAGCTTGCGGAGGTTTTTCTCTCCACCTCGGTTGGTAAACGCGATGAGGGCGTCTACCGATACACCTCGCTTAACAGCATCCTCGAGCGCTTTCTCGATCTCCAGGCGGTCGAATCGGAAGATGACAACCTGAATGCTTTTTTTGGCTTTTTCGATGGCCTTAACGAGCGGCCTAACGCCGTCACCCGGCTGGACTAGCAATTTCAAGCGGCTCGCGCCCCCTCACGGTCCGAGTTCCTGCAAGCTTGGATGCGGAAAAGAACTACCGGCGCAGTCCGAAAACTTGGACCCGCAGCCCGGCTGAGTTGATGCGTGTTGCGATTTCCTAGGTGCGGCGAGTGCTCAGGCCGGAAATCTCAATTCCTGGAGTCGCTAACCTGAGAAGCAAAAACCCGGGCGAGGCGGGGTTTCTCTAACAATCGCCGCTGTTGCGTTTACTGAGGTGCGGACGGCGCCCAAATCACGTTCTAAGCAGCCTAATCAAGTGCTCTGCCTATCTAAAGAGTCGGCAGTTAAGCAGCCATGCGCAGGGTACCCATTAGCGGTTCGATATTCCTCTGCCTGCTGGTTATTTCGTCCACCAGCGGTCCTGCGCAAACCAAGCCACGGGAATCCAGTCAGGGCCAACCCCCACTCATTTGGAAGGACCCTGGGGACATCAGTTCCCGTAATCTGCGATATGGCTCCGGCGGGGAGAAAGGCCGGCCACGTCCTCCCGTTGTCTTCGAGAAGGAAGATAGGAAAGGCTCAAATCCCAAATTTGATGCTCGGGATCAAGACGGCGAGAAATGGAAGGTAAAGTTGGGAGTGGAAGCTCGCCCGGAAACGGCTGCGACTCGCTTGTTATGGGCAGTTGGCTACTTTACCGAGAACGACTACCTTCTTCCGGAACTCCAGGTCAAGAATCTTCCTCCGCATCTGCAGCGCGGTCAGAATTTTATAGAGCCCGGAGGGCTGGTGAAGGACGCGCGCATGAAGCGTCATCCCAAGCACCGCGAGAAGGAAGATCCCTGGAGCTGGGAAAGGAACCCTTTCAGCGGCACGCGCGAGTTCAATGGACTGCGCGTGATGATGTCACTCTTCAATAACTGGGACCCCAAGGACGAGAACAACGCGATTTATAAAGACGAGCGCACCGGCAGGGACATTTACATCGTTACCGATTTGGGCGCGTCTTTTGGCAGCATTGGATACCGTTTAGGGCCCGGACGTGGCAAAGGCTCCCTCGATCTATACAGGAAGTCGAAGTTCATCTCGCATGTTCATAAAGATACGATCGACTTCACTTCGCCGGCGCACTCGACTGTGATCGGCCTGCTCGGCATTTTCTCCATTCCCAATTTTGTAACCCGCATGAAACTGCGGTGGATCGGGCGCAACATTCCCATTCAGGATGCTAAGTGGATCGCTAGTTTACTTGCGCAGCTCAAGCCGGAACAGATTCAGGACGCATTCCGTGCGGCGGGATATTCCGATAAAGACGTGATGAGCTACTCGGAGGTGGTGGAGAAGAGGATTGGGGAATTAGGAAGATTGTGATGGTGTCGCAATCTTAATCTCATCCTGAGCCCCTGCGAAGGATCTCCCCCGAAATCTCGGACTCTAACGCTGTGCCTCAACTCTTTGGCCCAAGTTCTTGGTGAAAGAGCCAGGAAATTAGTGCGATGAACCGCGGGAGATCTTCCGCCGAAAGAGTACTCACTATTACAGTGCTAATGGAGCAGCGCGAAGCTCTACATCCCACTGCTCTGATAAGCAGCCACCTGCTCGGACACTTTCTGCTTGTCTCCAACAACCACCATCGTTAGCTTCTCCGCATTGATGTATTTCTGCGCAGCCTGCTGGACTTGTTGCGGAGTCACAGCGTATACCGTCTGTACGTAAGTATTCACGTAATCGTCGCCGAGCTTATGCAGATCCACGAATTCAAGTTGGACGATGAGTCCCGCCCTGCTTGAATTCCGCAACACGAAGACGCCCGCGAGATAGTTCTTAATTCCTGTGAGCTCAGCGTCTCCAGGAGCTTCTTTCTGCAGGCGGTCGATCTCATACAGGATCTCCTTAATCGAATCGCCAGTGTGCTGCTCGGTTACATCCGCAACCTGCAGCCAATAAGCGTCGCGATAGCGCGCGGAGAGCTGGCTGTTTGGTGAGTAGGTGTATCCCTTCTGCTCGCGAATGTTGGAGGTTATGCGCGATCCAAGTGAGCCTCCCAGAAGTGAATTCATCACCTGAAGCGGGATGTAGTCTGGATTACTGGGATCAATGGTTGGCAATCCAATATAAAGCGTGGACTGCACCGCACCTGGGCGATCGACCAACTCCAGCTCGTGTTTGGTTATCGGTTTAGGAATATCGATGAACGGATCCGGACCATGCTGCCACGAGGAAAAAGCTTCGGTGATGGCCTTCTTGATCGCGGGAGCGTCAAATTTTCCTGCAACGTAAATATGCGTCCGCGCCGCGCCGAAGTTGTCTTTGTAGAATTTCTGAACATCCTCGATCGTGTATCTCTGGATCATCTGCTCCGTCGGAAACACACGGCCATACGGATGATTTGGATACAGCGCTCTCCGAAACTGCTCGAGTGCTATTGGTTGGGGCTGAGATTTCTGGATCGTCAGATTTCTCAGCTGGTCTTTCTTCAGACGGTCGATCTCTGACGCCGGCAGCAGCGGATGCATGGCCACATCGGCCAAGAGTCCTACCATTTTGGGCCCGTATTCGGAGAGCACGTCGGCTGCGATATGGGTCAGGTCGGCGCCGACATTCACATCCACCGAGCCTCCCATCGACGCAGCCTCTTGTGCCACCTGCTGCGCGGAGCGCGAGGTCGTCCCTTCCTTCACAAGGCTTGCCAGCAGATCGGCGAGCCAAATCTGGTTCTCAGCTTCGTTCAAGTTGCCGACCCTTAAGCTCAGCGTGATCTGCACCTTGGGAACCGCGCCGTAGGGAACCAGCGTCGCCTGAAGTCCATTGGGCAGAGTGAGTTTCTCTGTCTGCGGAACGAGGAACGGCTTCGGCACACTTCCCGGCGGCGGGCTTTGCTTCTTTACTCGCGCCGCTTGCGCGGTACCGGCGGCATCCTGTGCAGCCGAAGGAAGGCTCCATCCGAGAGCCAGGAACATCATGCATGCGATGGCAATCAATCGATTTTTCATAATCTGTCTCCTTGTGCTCCCGATCTCAATTTCCCGACTTGGCCGCCTGCGTGTTCTCGCCGGCCTTCGGTTCGATAGTCAGGATCGTGCGGTTCGTAGGCCGCAGATACTCCTGCGCAGTTTTCTGGATCAGCGTTGGAGTGACCTTCCGGAATTGGGATTCGATGTCGTTGATCCGTTGCGGATTGTCATCGAACAGGGCGAAGCTGGCGAGCATGTCGGCGCGCCCGAATCCATTGAACTGGCTGACCTGATCGTAAAAATCTGAGCGTATCTTTACCAGTGCGCGATCGAGCGTCTTTTGATCCACTGGCTTCGTGCGCAGCGGCTCGATCACGGAATCGATGGCAGCCAGAATGTCTTCGTCTTTCACATTGTTGTCATGGTAAAGGTCCATGATCCACAGCATGGGGCCATTGTAGTTGTACATGTTCCCGATAAGGTTGATTCCACCTTCTAGTCCGCCCGTGATGCCGCGCGTCTGCACCAGCTCCTCATAAAGACGGCTGTCGTCTCCCTCCAGCAAAATCTGATCGATCAACCCCATCGCATAGTACTCGGGAGTATTGCGAGCAGGCATGTGATACGCCACAGCTAATGCAGGACGCTTTGCCTGAGTATCCGGTTTCGAGGCCCGCTTTTCTTGTTCTTGACGAGGCTCAGTGAGATCAGGCTCTTTTGGCTGAGCAACAGAGGCAATCCCAGCGAAGTACTTCTCGATCAGCTTGCGCGCCTCAGCAGTATCGAAATCGCCCACAATCGCCAAGGCTGCGTTGTTCGGAGCGTAATAGGTCTTGAAGAACTGCTGGACATCGGGAAGCGTGGCGGCTTCGATATCCCTCAAGTCACCATAGAAGTTGTGCGCGTTATACCAATTGGTGTTGGCATACTGCGGCATGTCGAGCCACGGGAATCCGCCATAAGGGCGGTTAAGCACGTTGACCTTCACCTCATTCCCGACTACGCCCTGCTGGTTCTTGAGATTGTCTTCATTGACGGCGAGTCCGCGCATGCGATCCGCTTCCGCCCAGAGCATCGTCTCTAGCTTGTTGGCGGGCACGATCTCGAAGTAATTGGTGAAGTCGAAGCGGGTGGACCCATTCAGCGTTCCGCCGTTCTGCTGCACCAGCTTGATCATCTCCATCTTGCCGAGGTTCTGTGAGCCCTGGAACATCATGTGCTCGAACAGATGAGCGAATCCGGTGCGATCTTTCGGCTCAACCCGAAAGCCGATGCGGTAGTAAACCGCAACGGCGACAGTCGGAGCAGAGTGATCTGGCGAAAGCACAATGCGTAGACCGTTCGTCAATTTGTAGTACACGACCGGGACCGAAAAGCTGTTGGAAGCTGCGTCGGGCGGAGCTGCCAACGCCACGAAAGTCACTGGCAGTACTAGCGAGAACACTGCGACGGCGCGCAAAAAAGTCCGCATGGATACCTCACTGAAATGGAATGGGTTGCAATTCTGGGTAATAAGACCAAGCTAAATGGGCACAGAAAGAGTTGCAAGATAGACGGGACAGAAAGCACTTAGTTAGCGATAACTAGTGGCATAGGCATGGCCATCGGTACTTCTTAAGATGACTTCCTTAACTCCGTCGCCTCCCGCTTTAGCTGGACGAAGCCTCTTACCAGATAGATTACGTATCCCAGATGAACGCACCACGTAAGGATGTACGCGGCGTGCAGATGTTGAAGGCTCCGTACCGTGTCCATTAGCGAGCCTCCGCTCGGGCCAATTCCAGCGAGTGCACTGCCTGCGTGTCCCGCAGTTCCTGGCGTGCGCGTTCTAGTTTGTAGCGCACCCAGAACAGCAGGGCTCCATAACAGATGAAGGCCGCGAGATTAATGAGCAATGCCGGCAGCATAGAGCGATCAAGTCCAGAGTTCTGCTCGCCAAAGATCACTGGCTGAGGATGTTGTGTACGCCACCAACGGATGGACATGTACACGATCGGGACATCCACGAATCCAAAGATAGCCAGCGCTGCCGCAAGCGTCGGCGCCTGACCGCCTTCTGACAGCCTGCGCAACATGAGATAGCTGACATAAATCAGCCAGAGTACGAATGTGCTCGTGAGCCGTGCATCCCAAGTCCACCAGATTCCCCAAACGGGCTTGGCCCAAAGCATTCCGGTCATGAGCCCGACGGAACAAAAAAGCACGCCCAATTCCGCCGCCGAGACCGCGACCGCGTCCGCAGCGGCGGCAGATGCTGTCCTTCGCCGCGCCAGATAGAAGATAGAGGCAAGCAAGTTCACCGCAAACATCGTGAACGCAGCTGCGTACGAGGGCACGTGGTAATAGAAGATCCGCTGAACGTTGCCCATCGTAGCTTCCGTGGGTGCAACGTTGAGTGCTTCATGCAATCCATAGGACAACAGAAGCGCCACGAGAATTGCGCTAAGGGTGAAAGCTGCGCGGTTCATCTAGGCGAAGTGTACTCCACAGGCGGGCCACGAGTGTCGATTTCCCGGAGCGAAGATGAAGGTCACGAATAAAAACTTAACGTCACGAACAAGTCCTCTGTGACCTTCGCGTTCGCCCCGGGCTTTTGCTGTTACGGCTGCCCAACCGCCTTCGCCTTGATCTCCTGCTTACGGCCTGTAAACGGAATCAGCATCGGAACACGCTGCCGATATTCGCGGTACCTGTCTCCAAATAAGCTCACCAAGTCGCGCTCCTCGAAGTAAATGCCGACGAGAATGTATCCCGTAGTGGCAATCGAAAAGAGCAGATGCCCTGCGGTCATCACCGGCGTGGACCAGAAGGCAAGGACGAAGCCCAAATAAATGGGATGTCGAACAAAGCGATACATCGAGGGCGAAGAAAAATCCGGGTGACGGTATTCCTTCCCGCGGAAATAAGAGTAAACCTGATCCATTCCAAACAAGCCAAAATGGCTAATCAGGCACGTGCCAATCAAAACCACTCCCCATCCCAGCCCAGACAGCACATAGAGTCCGTCGACGGCCGCGCGATTCGTGGTATGCCACACGATGCTCTTAATCGGCTGCCACTTCCAGTACATGAGATCGAGAATCAGGCTAGCCACGAGCACAAAAGTGCTGCGCTCAATCGCGGGAGGGATGATCTTCATCCACACGCGCTTGAATCCCTGGCGCGCCATTACGCTGTGCTGAATCGCAAACAAACTCAGCAGGACACAATTCACGATCAGCGCCTGAATCGGGGATCCAGGCATTCCGGAATCGATTGACTTGGGAACGCCAATGTTGGCGACAAATCCGATTGCATAGAGAAACGTGACGAAGAAGATCAGGTATGCAATCATTCCGTAGGCGAGAGCCAGAAATCCAGCCATACACACCTCCTGCGCGCGCGATGTTATCAAAACGCAGGCGTATGTCAATCAGGCGGTAACGCCTAAATTTGATCGATCACTCCGCCCCGAGCACCGCCTCGAAGAGCAGTAGCGAGACCGTGGTGAAGACGACGTCGTAAACCGCCACAAGCTTGATGCCAAAAACCGGCGAGCTGTCTCCACTCAGGATGTTTGTCGTAGCCACCACCATGCCCAGAAGTGCTGGCAGCGATATGGGAAGCAGGATGAGGGGCAGCATGAGCTCGCGATTGCGTGTGCGAATTGAGAGCGCCGAGAAGAATGTTCCATTCACCACCAGGGCCCAAGTTCCCAGAGCAACTACCAGCGCGAGCTGCGCCAACGAGCCAATCACGCGGAGGTTGTAGAACACGACGAAGAGGAGGGACATGGGAATCTCGACGATGGTGACAAATAGGAAGTTGGCGATCACCTTTCCCAAAAAGAGACCATTAGGCGGCGCAGGTGCAAGGCGAAGCGCGTCCAGGACGCTGTTGCGCAGTTCCCGTGCCCAGCTCTGGTTCAGAGCAACGATGGTCGAAAACATCAGCGCCACCCACGCAATTCCGCCGCTGATTTGGCGAGAGTCCTCCATCAGCGGATCGAAGGCGAATGCGAACACGACTACCACCAGCAGTGCGAAGAACAACATCGAATTTGCTGCGTCCTTCGAGCGCCACTCGAGGCGCATGTCTTTTCGCAAATGCAACGCCACCGTGCGTGCCAGGTTCATCGCTCGCCTCCTCGCCCGGCGCTTAAGGGAGAACGATTGTGAGCGGCTTCATGCTTGACGATAGTTCCGGCGTGCAAGGTAATCCACTCGTCCGCCACTCGCGCCAGGGCTTCGAGCTGATGTGTGACGACGATCAGAGTCGCGCCGCGATCGCGCAGCGTTCCAAGAAGTGTCGACATCGCTGTGGTCGAAACAGAGTCGACATTTGAGAACGGCTCATCGAGCAACAGGAGATCCGGAGTTGCGAGCATGGCACGCGCGAGCGCCAGGCGCTGCTTCATTCCCTGGGAGTATTGCCCGACACGCCGACGGCTATCCACATTTGCCAGCCCAACTTGCCCCAGCAGTTCAACAACGCCGGCCGTGCGGTCGGCGGGATAGAGCCCGCGAAAATAATCAAGGTTCTCTCGCGCCGAGAGGTCGTCGTAGAGGAGGATCGCATGAGCCATGTAGCCGATGCGCGCGCCAACCGAACGCACGTCGGAGCTGCCGAGGACGCGAACGCTGCCGCGGGATGGACGTGCGAGTCCAGCGATGATTCGGAGCAGCGTACTTTTGCCTGCGCCGTTTTCGCCGAGCAAACCATATACCCGTCCCGCAGGAAGAGAGAGGCTTAGATCGTGGAGCGCGGCGAAGCGCCCAAAAAGCTTGCTTATGCCTTGCAAAACCACCGCAGGTTCAGAGTGAGCAGGATCAAAATGGGTCGGTTCAGATTGGGAAAACGAAGCGGAATGGATTTCGGAATCAGTCAATCGTCAGTTGGCATTCTGACTTGCTGCTGTGGGCTTGGCTGCCGGCATCTCAGCCGTTCCGGTCTGGTTCGCTGCCGGAGCGTATTTGGAGGCGCATTTTGCCTGAATCTGCTTGGCGTGGAACACGCCATCTTTTCCGTACGAGCCTTCGACCAGAGCTTGCGCGTTGTCCTTGAATGTGTCGGGAGGTGGTTCAGTGCCGCGATACGCAACCTGCAGCTTCAGTCCCTGCTCATCGATCTGGAAATCAGCTCCTGTACCTTGCCGGCGAATGCTGCCTGGAACAACCAGCCCCGCGATGCGCAGCCGCTTGGCATGTGCCTGGTCACCCATTCCTTGCAGCTCTTTGATAGTGACGTAGTAGCTCTTGCTCTCCTGAATGCCGGTAAACGCGAGATACGACATCGCGCCAACGATCACGAGGATCGCGATGCCAAAACGAAGGTATCTACCCGTAGAAGGCACGTTTAAAAGAGTATTCCCGGTGCATAGCGTGGTCAAGGAATAAAGGCGGACACGAACGGGACCAAGCTGAAACAGGAGGTCACAAAGATCGGCTTTGTACTTCATGACCTCCGCGTTTCTCTTTGTGACCGGAGCCTGCCCTGAGCGCAGTCGAATGGGTGTTCGCCTCTGGGGTGCGTATAATTTTTCCTCAGAAAGAGGCAATGGATGAGCACACAGGATGTTCAGAAGACGAGCTACGAAGTCCCGAAGCCACGTGCTGAATGGCTGAGTAAGCGGCACCAGCAAGCTGCTCGAAGCGGTGATCAAAATTTCTCGCAGATGCATTACGCCCGTCTCGGCATGATTACCGAAGAGATGGAGTATGTCGCGCGAAAGGAGAAGCTCACGCCCGAGCTAGTTCGCGACGAAGTCGCTGGCGGTCGCATGATCATTCCCGCCAACATCAATCATCCTGAGCTCGAACCGATGGCCATCGGCGTGGCCTCCTTGTGCAAGATCAACGCCAATATTGGCAATTCCGCCGTGACGTCGAATGTTGACGAAGAACTCAAGAAGCTCCACACTGCCGTGCACTTCGGTGCCGATACTGTGATGGACCTGAGCACCGGCGGTGATATTCCCGAGATTCGCGAAGCGATTCTGCGCCACTCACCGGTGCCCATCGGCACGGTTCCGATTTACGAAGCCATCAGCCGGGTGAAGCGGATCGAAGACCTTACGCCCGAGATTTACCTCGAAGTAGTTGAGGAGCAGGCCGCGCAAGGTGTCGATTACATGACGGTGCACGCCGGCGTTCTGATTCAGTACCTGCCGATGGTCTCAAAGCGTATCACCGGCATCGTGAGCCGCGGCGGAGCGATTCTCGCGCAGTGGATGGCGCACCATCATAAGCAAAACTTCCTCTACGAACGCTTCGACGACATCACGAAGATCATGGCCAAGTACGACGTCTCTTACTCACTGGGCGATGGCCTGCGTCCTGGATGCATTGCCGACGCGAGCGACGAAGCGCAATTCTCCGAACTGGCGACTCTTGGAGAGCTCACGAAAAAGGCTTGGGAGCAAGATGTACAGGTGATGATCGAAGGTCCAGGTCATGTGCCCATGGACAAGATCAAGGAACAGATCGATAAAGAAGTCGAGCTTTGCTACGGAGCGCCGTTCTACACACTCGGGCCACTGGTGACGGACATCGCTCCCGGCTACGATCACATCACCAGCGCGATCGGCGCCGCCATGATCGGGTGGCACGGCGCCTCGATGCTCTGCTATGTCACTCCGAAAGAGCACCTCGGCCTGCCAAACGATAAAGATGTGAAAGATGGCATCATCGCCTACAAGATTGCTGCTCACGCCGCCGATGTCGCCAGGCATCGTCCCGGCGCACGCGATCGCGACGACGCTATCAGCTACGCTCGCTACACCTTCGATTGGAACAAGCAGTTCGAACTCTCACTCGATCCTGAAACGGCACGGTCCATGCATGACGAGACACTACCCGACGATTACTACAAGGAAGCTGGATTCTGCTCAATGTGCGGTCCGAAGTTTTGCTCGATGAATTACTCGAGCAAGGTGGATGACTTCAACAAGCGCGTCCACGGCTTGGAAAAGCAAGATCTCACGAGCCTCATGCATGAGAACCTTGTAAAACTGGGCCGGTCAGGCTCGTGAATCGATAGAGAGTCAGCATGCTGAGTCTCTGTTTAGACAGAAAACCTGCTATTCCATGTCCGAATAATGTTTTACGCCAGCCACCGTGGCTTGCTTCGAGGGTGACGGTTTGGCTTTGTAGTAGTGCGTTACCACTTCCGGCTCCTCATCGTGTTTGGCTGCGCGTGACGCGCGCTGAGTTCGTGGCGCAACTGCATGCTGTGCGGGAGCAGGCGTCCGGTGTGGCTGTGAGGCGTGCGGATTCGTTACAGGGTATGTAGTAACCGTTACTCCCCTCGGCTGAATCGGTCGAGGTTGAGGCGGCAAAACCTCAGACGCTGGCCTGCGCGCGAGCGACACGCCAAGCACCAGGAGTATGGCCATCGTGAGTCCGCCCAGTACTGCGACACGCTTGGGAGTGAATTGTCCCGCCCAATTGAAGCGTTTCCAAAATGGAACTTTAGAACTGGAGTGCACCAAAGTCGGGCGAGGCACAGGAGGCTGATTTGTCGCCTGACGCATCGGCCGAGCCTCCGGCTGCTCCGCCAAGGCAGGCCCACCTTGTTCTTTCCAGGCGACTTCGCGCTGCAGGCTGGGAAAGGCCAACGGTTCCCATTTCGGGTCGGCTTCAGATTCAGGAATTCTCTCTGAGTCGCTGGCCGCAACCGCTGGGCTGGAAGACCGTCTCTGAATGCGATTTGTTCTCGTACTCCGAGCAGCTGAGGATGATGCAACTCGTCTGGTCTTTGGAGCAGGACCCAGCGACCGTTCTGCCTTCAGTACGAGCTCATTCTCCTTAGCGCTCAGCCACTCGATTGCCTCTGAAACCGCGGCAGAGATCTTTGAACCGGCTTCGCGCAACATAGCAATCGCCTCGTCGAGCTCGTCTGGGCGCCGAGCAGGCGTCTTTTGGGCTTGAGTCTTTTGCGCAGCCGCTGAACTTGCTTGCGCTACTTCGGCCATGGCCATCGGCGTTTCCGCAATTAGGTCCTCTCCCGTAGACGGATGCTCGTGAGCCTCCTCAAAGTGCGCGACAGGTGCCTCGATTTCATCAGCAATAGATTCGTAACCTGCAGCTTGTTCGTACTCGACAGGAGTTAGCGGCGGGATGATGGGTTGCCGCGCAGGCGCTTCGAAATGCGAGCCTGTTGCCTCCGCTGGCGATTCGAGCACTGGAGATTCGGGTTCTGTGGCAGCTGTTTCGAAGACTATAGGCTCGGGAACTGCGGGAGCGACACTGGGCAGCGGCTCTGCTACCTTCTGCTCGTGGAATTGATTTACGGGTTCCAGCTGCTGGTCCACCGCAGCAAATTTCGGTTCGGCGGGGACGGTCTCTTCACGGGCGCAGCTGGTTTCGTTATCGCCAAGATCGGATCGATGCTGTGGCTCTGGTTGATGCAGTGTCTCCGGAGCCAGCTCCTCTCCCTGATAGATATATTCAGGCTCCGGTTCTCGGCGAATTCCCAGCATTTCGCCAAAGCGCCGAAAGAGCGGCATAAGCACGAACTCGCGTTCGGGAACGTAGCCTGATTCAGCGGGCGCTGGAGCGTTGGCGTGGTCGTATATGAAGCCGCTCGCTTCCGAAGCGTCCTTCGGCTTGGAAGAGTTATCGTCCGGACTAAAGGACGCCATCATAAAACGTGGCCTTTCGTTAGGAACGAGGAGAGAAATCCCCCCCAAAGTTTTCGACGGAGCGGCGCATCTCTTTAGATGCAACTCTGGGCGCTTAGGTCGTCTCTCGCATGAACTCTAAGTTAAAGCGGTAGTTGCGGCGGGCGGAAGACAAGTCCCTTTAGAGACAAGTGCGTGTAGAGAGGGAAGCGGGAATAGGGCAAGAGCATTGCAGGATCCGGCAAAAGGGAGATGCTGATAAGCTCGGAAGTCCTAATTGACTTCGGCGTAATTATTGCCGTCAGCGTACTGCATGCCTGCGATCATCTTCGCCCGGTACTGAACTTCTAAATAGGCCTTGAGGATCTCAATATGCATCTGCTCTCGTTCTACGGGACGAGTGCAGGAGGTGCGGGCGTTGTCCAAGGCAAGATAGCGATCGTGAGCTTCCAGAAATTGCGAGACGGCGGTGGCGGTGGTCATATTGGTTTGAATGTAGAAGGTGCACTCCCGTCGCGCCTATCCTACGAAAGCCTTAGTCGGAGTCTTGAATCTAACTCGAAGGTACAAGATGGGTCTGACTAAGGTCACATTGATGCGCCTGTAGAAGGTCTGATCTGGAAAGAGCCTCAATTGACGATGAAACTCTCATTCCGAGCCGAAATCGCCCCGGGCACTCCGTTTTTCTGGGGACTAGCGATAACCTTCCAGCACGCCAGCAGCACGATTCAACGCGGCAGAAAGAACACCGAGCTGCGCGCTGGTTGTCGTAGCGTTCCTGGCCTCAATGGCTTCGTTCACGCCCGGAATCACAACAGCCGCATAGCCTGTGTATTCTCCCGGAGCATAAATAACGTGTCGAAACCATGGACGACCTGGCAATCCCTGGTCAATCAGCAGAGCCCTTTCGGCTTCCATAAGAGTCCGGTTCAGCCTCGCCAGATAGCGGGTCGCTGAGCTCTGCGCCTGGCGAATCTGGCTTCCAGCTTTCTGAAATCGCTGTGCGGCAATCAGGGCATCGGCAAACGATGGTGATCGTTCGCCGAAGGTCTGCTTGGCCTTGCTCTCGGCTTGCTGCACATAGCTCACGATCTCGCGACCGTACAGTTCGTAGTCTTCCGGCAGATAATCGGCTGCTGCCAGGTGCAGCATCTCTATCCCAAAGACCCGAGCCATTTGCTGTTCATATTTGAATTCGGGATCGCCGAACTTCTTGAACCATGCGAAGTTGTCGAAGACTGAGTGATACACGCCGTAAGGACCGCCCGAACCTATATCGGTGGCGGGAACTCCGAGGTGCTGCAGGAAAACCGAGTAGTCTGACCCGCTGCCGAGGTCGCCGACTTCCACGTCATTGTCGATCTTGGCGGCAGGTGGACGATTTTGCGATCCTCCCAAATCGGGAGAGATGTTCTTTGCTCTTTCGCGTTCCCGCGTATCTTTCCAAGCCTGGTATACGGTGCCGCCTTTTGGACTCGCCACCTGCTTGGTGGCATCGCGCACAAACTGTTTCAAAGCGGGAACAGCGCTTGCCCCGAAATTGGGACCAGCGACTCCCACGTCCATGTTGAGATAGGCAACCGCATGTTGAAGCTCCTGCGCGTGCTGCTCGCCCCATTCGGTGGAGCCGATCATGCCTTCTTCTTCGCCGTCCCAGCTGCAGAAGACCATGGTCCGCTTTGGCTTCCACCCTGACTTCAGCAGATCGCCAACTCCATGTACCGCCTCGAGCATGGCCGCGGTGCCGCTGTTCGGATCCACCGCGCCGTACACCCAGGCATCACGATGATTGCCTCCGATTACCCACTCATCAGGAAACTCCGAGCCCCGCACCGTTCCCACCACATCCCAAATGATTTTGTACGGAGCGGTCATCTTCAGGTGCATCTTCACACGCACGGGTCCAGGGCCGGCGTGATAGGTAAATGGCATCGCGCCTTGCCATTCTCGAGGAGACTCTGGCCCGCCGAGGTTCTGCATGATGGGCGCCGCATCGGCGTATGACATCGGCATGGTCACAAGCTTCGGCAGATCGGCTGCCATCGCCGGCGATGTGCGTTGCGAATCGGGAAGGCTCGGCAGCGATGCGATTCCCAGCGTAGTCGGATCACCCGCATATTTGAAGGTGTAATCCACGGAGCCGCGCTGCACGCCGGTTGCAGGACGGAATGGGCCCTTGGGATACATGTCGCCACGATAGAAACCATCGTCAATTGGGTCGGAGTAGATAATCACGCCCGCAGCTCCGTGCTCTTGCGCTACGAGGCTCTTTACTCCGCGATAATTTCCGCCGTAACGGACCATAACGATCTTGCTACGCACGTCGACTTTCATGGCCTCGAGCTGTTTGTAGTCCTGAGGACTGCCAAAGTTCACGTAAACGACTTCCGCCTCGGCATCTCCCGACGGCGAGTATGCATTGTAGGGCGGCAGTACGCGGGGATCGTCCTGGTAAGGATCGTCATCAACATGCTCCCGGCTCGGTCCATGCATCTTCACGTCCGCGGGGGCGATGACATCGACGCTTATCTCTTCCGGAAAGGAGAGCAGGACCTTGTATTCGACGATTTGCGTATCCAGGCCAGCCTCACGAAACTTCTGCGCAACATACTCTGCCGTCTTGCGATCTTCTGGAGAGCCCGCCACGTGTGGTGCCTGCGTAAGGATGCGGAGATGCTCCTCAGCTAGCTTCGTGTCGGGAGATTGATTGAACCTGCGATCGATCTCCGCCTGGCGCGAGAAGTCGCGGAACCCGAAGACCTGATCGTCAGCCCCGGCGCGTGGTCCCTGACTAAAGCCTGTCAAAACCAGCACAGCAAATATGGAGAAGCAGGACCGGCGGCGAATTGGGGGCAAGCGCAGACTCCTGGCAAGTTTGGGAACCAAGAGACTAACATACAAGAAGACTGAGATATGATGCGTGAATCCCATTATGGGAAGTTTAACCTGGCACATGATTCACCGCAAAGAAGAACGATTAACGATGGTAATCTGGCCTTGCTTTATCGGTGTTTGTAAGGCCGATTCCAAGCCGGGTCTTCACTTATAGGCCGGAGGGTATCGCAGTAAGATGAGCGAGTTAACTGCGAATAGAGAGGTCGGGCTGATGAGAGTAGCGAGGTTACTTAACTTGAGCGTCCTGGCTCTGTGCGTTGGCAACGTGGCTTGTGGCGCAGGCGGAGGACCAGGCACTCCCAAAAGCACGGGCGGCGGTGGCGCCCAGAGTGGATCACCGGTATACGTGACCAACAACAGTGCCGGAAACGTTTCTGTATATCAGCTCAATGAAACTTCCGGAGCTTTGCAGCGAACAACAGGTTCTCCTGTGACTACGGGCGGCTCCTCCCCCGACTCAATGGCAACGGACCCGGCAAAGAAGTTCCTGCTGGTTGCAAACTCCGCGTCTACATCAATCTCGGTGTTCAGCATTAATAGCTCCACGGCTGCCCTGTCGGCTGTGACCGGGTCCCCTTTTAGTACTCCCGGAAATTCTGTGCGGATGGTAATGCATCCCAATGGAAGGTTTGCGTACACGCTGAGCGGTACTCCAGGACAAATTTTCGGTTACAGCTTCAACTCCAGCACCGGAGCGCTGGCTCTTCTGACTGGATTTCCGGTTTCGCTGAGCTCCTCCGGGGAAGCCGGTCTGGCGATATCTCCAAATGGATCTTTCCTGTACACCTCGAACCCGACTAGCAACGTTATTAGCTCTTTCGCGATCGGCACAACCGGTGGTTTAACTCCGCTCACGACCACCATTCCCAAGCAGGGCTCGCCCTTCTATCTCACCTTTGACAGCAGCGGCAACTTCCTCTTCGGAGTCAATCTGGGAGGCAACGTGGGTACCGGAAGCGTCTCAGTCTTTTCTGTCTCATTGACCGGAGCGCTGAGTGAGGTGACTAGCTCGCCCACTCCAGTAGGCACGACCGCGGTGAACGCGGTTTTCTCGCAGGGAGCGCTGTACGTGGTAAATCAGACCTCCAATAGTGTTTCAGCATTCGCGTTGAACAGTGCGACTGGACAATTGACTGAACTCAAGGGCTCGCCGTATGCCGTCGGGGCGAGACCGGTGTCTGCCGCAGGCGCCGCGCTGGGTAGGTTCCTCATCGTCACCAGTAACGCAAGCAGCAACACCGGTTCAATCCAGGTCTTTGCAATTGCGACAGACGGAACGCTTACGCAGGTGACGGGCTCACCCTTCACTCCCGATACGGCGGTGCCGAACCAGGTGTTGGCCTTTTGATTCCAGTTCCAAAAACGGAGCTCAACGACCCGTTTTTACATCAGCCGCAACGTCGGCGTCCGCTGGACCCGGCCCGCGCTCGGCAAACCAAGCTTTAACAAAGCACTGGGCTGTGTCGCAGCCCAGAATGTTTTGAATAAGCTGTAAGGAGGCCTGCCCTCGTCGAACTGGATTGACAATTTTTCTGCACCCGACCGAAAATCCCATGGAATCGAGCTATAGAATCTCCCTCAAGTCGCCGACCCTACGTGTGACCCGCTCGCGATCGAGATACTCAAGCAAGGGAATGGCGTGCTTGCGAGTCACGCCGATCAGATCTTTGAAACGTCCAACGTCCAAGTTAGGAGTTCGTGATTTTTCTGCAGCGACCAATCGTCGCAGTTGCTCCAACGCCGCGCGATGAAAGACGAGCTCATCCCCGAGCTTTACCAACACGCCTTCACGCAGCAGAAGTGTCATGATCTTCTGGCTACGCGCGCGGTCAATTGAAAGTGAACCCAGCACGTCCTTGAGCAGCGGAACCTTTAATCCGGCCGTCGAAAACGCTTGCTCGATAGCGTTGCGGGCCCGCTCCTCGTCCGTGGTCATCGTGACCCCCCGTCCCGCGAGCCGCACTTGCTCCCCCAGGATATCGATCTTCTTCCCTGCGGCGAGCTGTGTGAGCAGAAAGGAGAATACCGCTTGGCCGAGATCCAGCTTTTCGCGAAGAGTTTCCTTGCCCATCCCTCCCGCAAGAGGATTCCCTTTTTGAAACTTCTCTAATTCTGAAAGCAGTTTCATGGCAGCGTCCAGCGCTGCACCCTTTGCAATGAGCACATCCCCAGCAGCCAGCAGTTTTCCGTTCTCGATGAGCGCCTTGGCCTGCAGATCGATTTCGTGTCCTGTACGGCCTGTCTCTCGCACTGCATCCTGATGACGCAGGCCTCCCGCGTTCCGGCGCTGCGTGCGCAACGCGATCGCTCCGCTCAGGTCAGCGCGTTCAAGCTCGGCCAAGAAATCTCGAGCGGCAACCAGTTGTTTTGTGCTGCGTGGCAGTGGAAACGAATCCAGCACGGTTCCTCCGCCTATCGTGATCATTGGAGAGAATTGGCGAATGATGAAGCGATCACCTGGAATAAGCAGGAGAGGTTCGGCTGTGCGCAGTTGCGCGAGAGTACTGCTTCCGGGCTCGATCTCCTTGTCTCCAAGCAGGCGAACTTGGGCAACTGTTTCCGAAGCAAAGCAGTGCAAATGCACTCGCGATAGATTTTTCAGAGGGCGGACGTCGCAAAGCAACTGCAGGCGCACATCGATCTGCCGCGTTGGTTGCAGAGCGCCAGGCTGGCTGAGCATCATGCCGCGCGCAAGTTCCTCAACTGCAACTCCTGCCAAGTTGATCGCGGTACGCTCGCCTGCACGAGCTTGATGAGTGGACATGCCATGCACCTGGATGCCCCGAACTCGCGCGCGCTTGCCCGAGGGCTGAAGCTCGAGCTCCTGCTCGCGCTGGATGGTACCGGCAATCAGCGTGCCCGTAACTACGGCGCCAAATCCCTTCATCACGAATGCGCGATCAATCGGCAACCGAGGAAGAGCGCCGGCATTTTTTGTCCCGATTTCGGAAGCCATACGCGCCAGCTCGCGCGTGAGTTGATCGATACCCTGGCCGCTGAGGCCGCTGACGGGGATGACAGGTGTTTTTTGCGGATCAAGAAAAGATCCGCGTAAGAAGTCTTCGATTTCGAGTCGTACAACCTCCA
Source organism: Acidobacteriota bacterium (assembly GCA_003225175.1). Taxonomy (NCBI): domain Bacteria; kingdom Pseudomonadati; phylum Acidobacteriota; species Acidobacteriota bacterium. Next base: position 20,374 of record QIBA01000030.1, on the reverse strand, counting down.
GCGTGTCAGCATCAACCAGATCTGATTTTGTGAGAACAACAATTCCCCGCGGTATCGCAAGCAGCCGGCAGATATCGAAGTGCTCGCGCGTCTGTGGCTTGATACCTTCATCCGCCGCGATCACCAGCAGCACAATATCAATGCCGCCAACTCCGGCAAGCATGTTGCGCACAAACCGCTCGTGTCCGGGAACATCGACGAAACCAAGCCGCAGCTTCTCCCCCGAGTCCGACAATAGTTCAAGATTGGCAAAGCCGAGATCGATAGTGATCCCGCGTCGCTTCTCTTCTTCGAGCCTGTCTGCATCTACGCCGGTGAGCGCCTTGACCAAGGTAGTCTTGCCATGATCAATATGCCCAGCCGTGCCGACGATGACCGATTTCATTGAGGTAAGTGTATGCTCGTGCGCTTCTAGAGCCTCAGTTCCACCACGGTTGCTCCCGCTCCACCTTCCCTCTGCGGGGGCTCTGTGACCATTGCGACGTGAGGGTGGGATTTTAGAAAGTGCCGCAGCGCCTTACGTAGGATTCCCATCCCACTACCGTGGACTACGCGCACCCGAGGCACGCCGGCCAGAAAGGCGCGATCGACGAATTTCTCTACTTCGCGCGTGGCATCGTCAACCGTTTGTCCGATGACGTTGATCTCGCTGGGCACGGTCAGATCGTCGTTCTCATTTTTCAGTGAGATGGAAATCCCGCGAGCTCGCGCGGCAGCGACGGGAGTCTCGGCTCGCTCGAGCGCGGCAGATTTGACGACATTTGCGATGTCAGAGCGCGGCACGCGCATCTTCATGATGCCGGCTTCTACTTCGAAGGTGTTTTGGTCGATCTTGCGCTTTACAACTGCATCGCGGCCGAGCGATTTCAGGCGTACGGTGTCGCCTTCCGCAACGTGCTTCACTTCTCCCGGACGAGCATGGGGATCGCCTCGATCTGCACCCGTTCGGTGTGCAACAACCGTCGAATCGAACTGCTCTTTGAACTCGCGGCGTAGTCGCGTGATGCGGCGCTCGGCATCTTTCGACAGCTTCTGCGCGGCTGATCTTTCTTGCACTGCATTCACTGCTTCGCGAGCCTGGTATTCAAAGTCGCGCAGCAGGTTTTCAAGTTTTTTCTCGAGCTCGCGCACGTGATGGCGCTGCTCCTTTAGTCCTTCCAATTCCAGGCGACTTCGTTCCCGCGCGACTTCCTGCTCGCGCCTCCGCAGCTCGGCGCGCTCGCGCTCAATAGCATCGAGCTGCTGGTGGAGCTGATCAAGAAAGAGAGCGATGTCCTGGGTTTGTCCCGCTAGACGTTGGCGCGCTGCGGCGATGATTTGTGAGTTCAATCCCAGGCGCTGGGCGATGTTGATACCTGCCGAGGCACCCGGAACCCCGACTTTCAGTTCGTAAGTAGGCTGTAGCGTCTTCTCGTCAAACCCAACGGCAGCGTTGACCACGCCTGGCGTATTGGTCGCGTAAACCTTCAGCGCGGTGTGATGTGTCGAGATGATGCTGGTGGCACCAAGATCGAGGAAATGCCTTGCGATCGCAACGGCGAGAGCCGCGCCTTCTTCGGGATCCGTTGCCGAACCAAGCTCGTCGAGCAACACCAGGCTTTGCGCCGTTGCAGTTTTCGAGATGATGTCGATGTTGCTCACGTGCGCAGAGAATGTCGATAGGTTCTGCTCGATGGATTGGTAGTCCCCGATGTCGGCGAAGACAGCATCGAAGACGGGAAGTTCGGCCGAATCTGCCGGTATGGGAATTCCTGACTGAACCATCAGAACAATCAGTCCCACTGTCTTTAGCGCGACCGTCTTACCACCTGTGTTCGGTCCGCTGATGATGAGCTGGCGATCGTTGCCCTCCAGGTGAAGCGACATCGGAACCACGCGTGCACCGCGCAGTTTGAGGTTGCGTTCCAATACGGGATGGCGCGCCTTAAGTAGACGAACGTGGATGCGGCCGCCCTCGGGCGAGGCGCCCGCATCCACATTGACTATCATTGGCCGCACACACTGATAATCGCGAGCAAGGCGCGCTTTGGCAAACTGCAGCTCAATTTCCGCAAGAACATCGAGGGCTGTCTCCAGTGCCTCGGCGTGTTCGGCGACGCGTGCGGTCATCTCAAGCAGAATGCGATGGACCTCCGCATTCTCTTCCTCGAGGAGGCGCATGAGTTCGTTGTTCTGTTCTATGGTTTCAAGCGGCTCGACAAACACTGTTTGTCCACTGGAACTGGCGCCGTGAACGACTCCATTCACGCGGCGCTTCTGATCCGCCTTCACAGGGATTACGAAGCGCTCACCGCGTATTGTGACCAGCTCGTCCTGTACCGCCCCGCCCTCGGCAAGGTGCCGTAAGTAGCTGTGCAGCGATGTCTGGATCTCGCGCTTTTGCTTCTCGACTTCGCGTCGCAGCCGTACGAGTTCGGGCGAGGCGCGGTCATCGAGTGTGCCATCGGGAAGGATTTTGCCGCGGAAGAATCGGAGCAGGAGCGTAAAGTCGGCAAGCCGTTCAGACACTTGGCGAATTGCCGGCCAGCCTTGCTCCAGCGAGGCCGGCGGAGTGAAGGCGATTGCACGCCATTCATCGGCACGATCCGCTAGCCGCAGCACGTCCTGTAGCTCCGAAATTTCGAGCGCCGCACCGCTGATGGCGGATTTCTTCAGCAGTTTGCGATTATCCGTCAGCCCCTGGAAATCAAAGCCTCCGCCAGCATCAAGGAATTGCTGGACTTCCTCCGTGAGTTCGTGCTGCTGGCGGATCCACGCGACATCCGTAACCGGATGCAAGCTGGCAACTCTCAGCCGTCCAGGATCGGAGCCGCAGTAGGCCAGCAGAATTTCGCGCAGGCGGTCGAACTCCAGGAGTCGCTCGCTCCAGTGAGGCATGGAATTCATGCTACCAGCGTGGCAGAGCATGGGGTCGCAATGGTTGCGCCTACGCTTCCGGCCGTGGAAAAAAGTGAATGCCTATAGTGAACTGTCGTCACAGAAAGAGTTCACTGGTGATTCACTCTCATTAGCTGTTCCGAAAAAGTTGCTTTTCGAGAATTTAGGAGGAATTCAATAACAGTGGGTTATTCTTCGAGAATTCAGTGTTATTTTCAGTGCTATCACGTCGGCTGTGCTTTGGGGGAATGCCTACTGTTTTTAGGACGCGGCGACAGGCTCCGAAGGAGCTGGCTTGGCGACCGCCTTAAAACTAATCCGGAACATCGCTCCGCGAGGTTGCAGGTTAAAGCACTCGATGGTCCCTTCGTGCTCCTGGATGATGCCGTAGCAAGCGCTCAGACCTAGGCCAGAGCCCTGCCCCAGCGGCTTCGTCGTGTAAAACGGATCAAAAACTCGCGCGGGCTCCGCGATCCCTGGTCCGCTGTCACATACCTCCAGAACCACATGCTCGCCTCGGGCCTGCGTGCGCACGATGATTTCTCCACCACCACCCAGCTCTGCGATAGCATCAATGGCGTTGTTGAGGATGTGCAGGAACACTTGTAGAAGGTGATTGTCGTCACCAAGGACTAGCGGAAGGTCCTGCTGAAGGTCGCGCAGCAGCGAGAGCTTGGTTGGCATGCTCGCGAGCCTTAGCTGGCAGGCGTTATTGACCAGTGAGTTGAGATCTGTAAGGCGCTTTTGCGGTGGCGTCTGACGTGCAAACGAGAGCAGGTTAGAGACAAGATTCTTGGTTCTTCGCGCCTGCTGTGCGATTTTCTCAGCGAATCCCCGCGGGGCCGCCGGGACTTCCTGGTCGGTGGCGATTAGCTCTGAGTATCCAAGTATTGCGGTGAGCGGGTTGTTCAGCTCGTGCGCTGCTCCGGAAACCAGGCGTCCAATGGAAGCTAGCTTTTCTGTCTGCATCACCTGGCTTTGCAGTCGTTCCAGATTGTCATAGGCGTGTTGCGCATTGGTGAGTAACACAGACAATCGGCGATTCAGTAGCTGCTGCCTCGTGAAAATCAGGATACCGATCAAGAGCATTGCAAGAAAGCTGATTGCGACCCGGAAATGGCGAACAGGTGGCGGACTATGTAAACGCTCATACGAAAAGAGAGCGATCGCGGGAATGCTGGTGGCAGCGATCGTCGCTGCCCATTCTGGAATTGCCAGGCTTGGCTGAATATCGCTGTTGCTTCGCTCAGGCTCAAGTTGAAGCCGGCGCGCACGAAATCCGATCCACGCGAGATAGGAAATGGAAATCGTGAGCGGAAGGTCCCAGAGTCCGCCACTGGTATACAGCTTCTGCTGGATGAGAATGTTGATGATCGCGGAGGTCGGGGCGTAGATCAGAAACGCGATTAGATAATGATTGTAGATCTCGTGCCATCCGTCGTGGCTTTGCTGGGCAAGATAAAACAGAGCGACGATCGTAGTCGCAAGTTCCGCGTGGTACAGCAAGTTGAAGTTTCGATGAAAAGCCATGGCATCGTACGACATGTATTGCCAGGCAAAGACAAACTGGAAGTACAGATATACCCACCAGCAGGCAATCAACGGGAACTCAAGATTGCTCGCCAGCGGAGATCCACTCTTCAGCACGCGATGCGGGAGCATGGCAAGTGCCATCATGATCGGCACAACGTGCAGGATCAGCAGCGTGTCGCCGGGTTGCGGCACGGGCATCTGAACGCCGCGAATCACTTCGTAGTAGACCCAGCTAGCGTAGTCGCCGGCCCACATCACTGCACTTACAGTCAATAGGAGCCAGAACCCGCGAGCCGAGCCCTTGCTCCGACGGATGTTGATGGCTGTGCCTACTATCATCGCGATCATGATCGCGAATTGCAGTATGTCCGCGAAAGCGGCGAGCGTTTGTCCTTTCAGAATGCCGGAGGTGGCAATCTGTACGGCAGCAAGGGCAACCAGGGCAGTGAGCCACGGATGTCGATTGACGAATTGTTCGCGGGAGGACACGTGGCCGATTCGGGCAGATTGCCCTGAATGGGCGGATTGTACAACGGATAGTCACGCGGATTGTTGATTACCAAGGTGAGTTGCTGAAGGAAGCGGCGATCGCCAGTCGGCTTTCTGCACTCGGCCGATAGACATTCACGGTCACCTTCGGTTTCGAAGTCCCTATTGCCTACGAGATTCGATTACAGAAGAGCATCATGGTTGCCATGCCTGACGGCGTGAAGCTAGCGACCGATCTGTACTTCCCGGCCGATCTCAGGGAACCGCTGCCGGTCATCCTGATTCGCACGCCCTACAACAAGAACGGTGAGTCCTATGTGGCCGGCGCCCGCCGCTTCGCGGCGCGAGGATACGTTGCCGCCGTGCAAGACGTCAGAGGAAAATTTGAATCCGAAGGCGACTACATCATCTCGGCCGCGGATACAAACGACGGATCAGACACAGTGGATTGGCTCGCGGCACAGTCGTGGTCCAATGGCAAAGTCGGCACCACCGGATGCTCCTATGCCGGTGAAAACCAAGTGGAGATGGCTAAGCGCAGAAACGGCCATCAGCTGGCCATGAATCCCCAAGCCGCGAGCGGAGCATTGCAGTACTTCGCGTCGCGGCGGGGCGGCGCCTTTGAACTGGCCGCTACTTCTAATTGGGTCGTTTCCCACGGCGCGAAGGTTCGGCCGCAGGTAAAGCCTCCGGCCGTGGATTGGAGGGCGCTTTGGTACAGTCTTCCTTTAAAGGGAATGATGACTCGCGCGGGAATGCCGCCAACAGATTGGGACGATTTCGTCACCCACCACGAAGGTGATCCGTGGTGGGACACGCTGGGTTACGTCAAATCAAGCGATCAGTTCGACGTGCCGGCGCTGTTTGTGGATTCCTGGTACGACTGTGGCGTAGGCGCGACACATTCACCGCTTTGGAAACCGCAAAAGAGTGTGGCTCCCATTTTCAGGATCGGAATCGGGAATCAAAACCACAGCGAAAAGATTGCGCGGGGAGTAATTGAACAAGCTGACATCGATGTGCAATGCATGTAGCATATTTATGCATGGCGCGAACCACATTAGTGCTCGACGATAATTTATTCCGTCAGATGAAGAAGAAGGCTGCCAGCGAAGGTCGAACCCTTCAGGCGGTTGCAAATGAACTGTTGCGCCGGGCACTGACCCAGTCCGATCGGCAGACGTATCGGCTCAAGTTGCAAGGTTGGAAGGCACAATTACAGCCTGGCATCGACATACTGGATCGCGACAGCCTGTTCGACGCTATGGACCGGGAATGAAGGCGGTCGACACCAACATTCTTATCTATGCAGAGATCACAAGCAGCCCACAGCACTCACGCGCGCACCAGGTCTTGACCGAGCTTGCGCAGGGTCCCGCAGCCTGGGCGATTCCATGGCCGTGTATTTACGAGTTCCTGCGCCTCGTCATGCATCCCCGTGTCTATCACCCGCCCCTGCCTTCGCAAGTTGCTCTGCAGGATTTGAAGGCCATATTGGCTTCGCCGTCGCTGGTGTTGCTCTCCGAAACCGCGGTGCACGCGACGATCCTGGATGAGGTTGTGAAGCAATCGGGAGTCGCGGGAGACCTCATGCACGACGCCCATATTGTTGCTCTGTGCCGGGAGCACGGAGCGAGTGAACTGCTAACCGGCGACCGCGACTTTACTCGATTTACTGGCCTGAAGATCACGAATCCATTCACGGCATGAGCACGGGCCATGCGCAGGAATGTCGACGTAATCCGAACAGAAGGTGAATCCACTCGCGTGGATCAGGAAGCTGCGACCGGAAAGGCTGCCTCCATTGTTCCTTGATTTCAGCTGAGCCCGATATCTTGGCTCGTTATGTGTCGTCCTCCTAACCAGCCTCCCCCGAGGAGGATGGATTGCGTTTTGCTGTCCGGTTGTGATTTGATTCTTTGCTTGATGCGGGCTCTTCTTTGTCTCCTCTTCTCTGCCTCAATTCTGTCTGCTCAGACATCCGCTCCAGGAAGTTCAGCCAATTCAAGCAAGGCGCAGTCAAAGCCTGACCTTTCTCAAGAGGCTGCCATTATTGAGCAACTCGATACCATTCTCAGCTATGAGGCTGACGGCACGGGCAAGTCCGATAACAGCTCTCGCATCCGCCTACAGTCGAGCGCCGGAGTTCAGCAGTATGGGCTGCTGACATTTCCGTATCAGAAGAATTTTCAGGAACTAACAATCAACTATGTGCGCGCGCGCAAGCCAGACGGCACCGTTATCAATACTTCACTGGATGACGTGCAGGACCTGGAATCCGAGATCACGCGCGCGGCTCCGTTCTACAGTGACTTGCGGGAGAAACATGTCGCGGTAAAGGGACTCGCGATTGGCGACACCCTCGAATGGAGTTGCAGCACTCGCATCTTCAAAGCGCTCGCAGCGAACGAGTTTTGGCTCGACTATAGCTTTGAAAAGAACGCCATTGTCCGGGAGGAACAATTTCGCCTGGAAGTCCCGAACAATCTCTACGTAAATGTTAAAAGTGGTGACCACAAACCGGAGGTTCGTGTTGAGAACGGTCGCAAAATCTACCTTTGGAAGTACGCCCAACTAACACGTCCAGAGGAGGATCTGAAAGAAAAGTTTGCTCGAGCCTTTCATCGCAAACCTAGCGACATTCAGATCTCCAGCTTTCGCAACTGGCAGGAAGTAGGAGACTGGTACAACTCACTTCAACAGGAGAAGGTGTCTCCCTCCTCCGCGGTTCGAGCCAAGGCTGAGGAACTCACCAAGGATGCAAAAACGGAAGAAGAGAAAGCTCGTATTCTCTACGACTTTGTCTCCACTCGCTTCCGCTACATCGGGGTTGCTTTCGGCATAGGGCGATATCAACCGCACTCAGCGGCCGATGTTCTCGATAATTCGTATGGAGACTGCAAGGACAAGCACACGCTCCTGGCGGCCCTGCTTGAATCAGTGGGAATACACAGTGCGCCCGCATTGGTCTCCAGCACATCCGATATTGATCAGGATGTGCCTTCACCCGGCCAGTTTGATCACGTGATCACGGCGGTTCATCCAGAGAGCTCGATCGTGTGGCTCGACACTACGAGCGAAGTCGCGCCCTTCGGACTCATACTTCAGGCCGTTCGCGGCAAACAGGCGCTGGTGGTGCTACCGCAGCATTCGAAGCTCACCATGGTACCGGCAGCTCCGGTGTTGCCGGGCTTACAGGAAGTGACGACAACCGGCTCGCTGAGTGAAGCCGGAGAACTCCAGGCATCGTTCGTACAGAAATATCGTGGAGACTACGAGGTGCCCTTCCGCAGCGGCTTCCATCGCGTGCCCCAGCCACAATGGAAAGAGCTGGTGCAAAGGATCGTCCAGTCGCAAGGATATGCCGGGACCGTCACCGATGTTGTGGCCTCAAACCCGGAGAAAACCTCTGAGCCTTTTCAGTTCAGCTACAAGTACGACCGTAAGGAATATCCAGAGTGGGCCGACAACAAGCGAATAATCCCGCCATTCCCACCGATGACGGTGGCTATCCCGGATGAGGAATATCAAAAATCTGGACAGCCTGTTCCGCTGGGAGGGCCAAGTGAGATTCGCTACGTGGTCGATATCAAGACACCTCCCGGTTATAAACCCGACCTTCCTGCCAATGCCGATGTGAAGACCGATTTCGCTGAGTATCACTCGACGTACGCTCTTGAAAACGGTGCCCTCCACGCGACACGCAGCTTGAGAATCCTGGCCAATGAAGTGCCGCCATCTGGCTACGCCAAATTCCGTGAATTCGGCCACAAAGTCCTGGACGACACGGCAACCTGGATCACGTTTAACAGCAAGGAACCCGGAAAGAGTGGGGGTTCGGCAGTTGCGGCGCGAGGCGGCTGGCCGCCGGGGTTTCCGCACCCACCCGATACACAAGCGGGACAATTGTTCCGAAATGGAATCACTCAGTTTCAGTCAAAGCATCTTACCGAAGCTGTTGCCGACTTCGAATCGGCTGCAAAGACGGATCCCAAGATTCCGGGAGTCTGGTTCGCGATCGGCGCGGCCCGGCTGATGCTGGGAGATGTACAAGCAGGATTAGAAGGGTTACGGCGGCAAGCGAAGGAAACTCCCGACGAGCCGGCTGCCTGGCGTGGCTTGGCCTTTGCATTGATGGATCTGAAGTACACCGAAGAAGCGGTTACAGTCCTGAAAAAATGGAACGAAAAAATACCGAATGATCGCGATGCTCCGGCCAATCTCGGACGCGCGCTGCTAACTCTCAAGCGCTACCAGGAGGCAATAAAACCCTTGGAGAAGGCGGCAGAGCTGAATGCGGACAGTGAGCTAGTACAGTTTCAGCTTGGGAATGCTTACTATGGCACAGACGAATTCGAGAGGGCATTTAAGTACTATGCGAAGTCTATCGAATTGGCCGGCGATAAGCCCGCCTACGAAAATGACGTTGCCTATAATCTCGCTCGGAAAAAAGTTCATCTGGAAGAAAGTCAGCGTTGGGCAGAAGACGCCGTAAGAGAGCTTGAGAAAGAGACTCTGGAGATAAAAGACTTAGATGAACTCGATATCAAGCATATTCGCTTGATGAGTTCGCTGGCAGCGTACTGGGATACGCTCGGATACATCTATTATTTGCGCGCCGATTACTTGAAGGCTGAGCGATATCTCCGCAGCTCCTGGGACCTCGATCAGTTTTCCGTTGTGGCTGAACACCTGGGCGATGTTTATGCAAAGACGCACGACCTCAAGAGAGCCGTCCGCTTCTATTCGCTTGCCGCAAACAGCTCGAATCCATCAGACGAGGTTCAAGATAAGCTCTTCCGGCTTACTAGATCGGGAATAGCAGAACCGCCGGACTGGAGACCGAGAGAAGAGCTCGGCCGAATGAGAACGCTCCACCTTCCCCAATTCGGGAAGCAGCACACGAGCGCCGAGTTCATGATCATGTTGTCGAACAAAGAACAGAGTTCAGTGCCTGTCTCCAGAAAAGTGACGCCGACGCCGGATGGGAAGTCGGTCACGGTAGATTTAGCGACGCTGAAGGAGGTTGGGAAGCCAGGCAGCGGAAAAGTGGTAGAGATCAAATTCATCTCAGGATCGGAGCAGTTGCGCGGCCTCGACAAGCTCCTGCGCGAAAAGAACATGCTCACGCAATTCCCGGACGAATCACCCGCCAACCTCTTTCGTCGCGGCATTCTGATGTGCGGAGGTTACCTTCCAGATTGCCAATTCACATTGCTGACCGCCGATGTCGTACGCTCCGCGAACTAATCAGGTTGCCCAGCCTGTTTCCCGTTTTGGCTTTTTGCGTGCGATTCCTATGTAAAGCACCCATGTGCACTATTTTGGACCAGGAGGTGTAGCTTGCATTTCATCGGCAAACTTGTCCTCGACAACGCTGTAGCCCGGCGGAACCGCGAATAATGCGGGATCAGGGTCATTCGTGCTTATCTCGGTGAGACGACTGGTGAAGTCGCCGGCCCACGGATCCGAATGCTTGGTCATCACTGTGGTTTTCAGACTCTTTGCGTACCAGTTCTCGCTCACAATCTCGATAGGACGATCGTTGTTAACCTCGCCGGCTGGAATCGTCGTCGTCAGGCGTGTTCCGCTGGCGCGCACTCCGTCAAAGTCGCGTTCGCCGAGATTTTCCGACTTGGCCTGGTCATCGTCATTCATGCGCTTGCCTTTGGAGTAGAAGAACACATCGCGGCGATGCACCGGAGCGCCAGCAACGCCAGCAGCGGCAGGAGCGTCAGGCGGAGGGGCGACCGCGATCTGCATCATTCCCGGACCAGCGGCTGTCACTGGACCGGACATGTGGCGCACTTGAAATTCGGCAGCGAAGGGAAGCTTTCTCGCGATCTTCCTCTCTGGCTCCAGCACGTAGCGTACTTTTGCCACCGGATCGCTGATCGTGATCAGCATAGGTGCGTCCTGCGCGAGGCCCGGAGGCAGCATGATCTCGGCCTCCGTTCGCACGCGCCCTTCCTTGTCGCGCCATCTCTTCGAGCTGCTCTCCTGATGGATTCGGTTACCGTCGGCGAAGGTTCGAGTTGATTCAGTTCGCATCGTGCCGCTGAACGGAGCGCCCTTCACCACTTCGTCGCTCATGGTGTCCAGCACCTTCACTCCGGCTACGCCAAAGCCTTGCTCCATCGCAATTCCTGCGCCCTCGAAAGGAGCAGCAAACGTGCGCGTGAAAGTCTTCGGCGGCTCACCGCCTTGTTGCCCCCAGGCCAGGGACGTCAGTGCGAGGATCAGAACGACAAATGCAGCAACAGCAAATGGGATTCTCTGTTTCATTGCAGCTCCTTAATTAATTGTGGTCACAGTACATGACAACGCGTTTCACTACTTTGTGAATCGCACGGCGCGTGTCAGACCGTCTGCGCCGACGATCAGCTCCGCGCTCACGAAACCATTCCGGGCTAGCGATCGATACGCTCGGCCCACATTGGCTGCCGGCATTTCCAGGCGGATCACTTGCATTGGATCTCCGCAGCTAAATGCGTCGCAATAGAGCAAACTGTCGAACTGGGCGACTGGCAAATCATTGCTTGCAGCGGGCCTTTTCACCTGTACGCCGTCGGGCCGGCGATGTTGATTTCGCGGCCGCGTAGATGCGCCTGTGCGCACATGCCCGGGTTGTACCTCGGGCGCGGCAAGGCGCACATTGGCAATCGCCTTTGGAGCAATCGGCAACCGTGTCGGAGGCCCTGGTGCTCGCAATCTCCAATAGCCGAGCCCGATCACTACCGCAACCGCCATTGCCGCTGCGGTTGCCGCTGCGAGCCACGTCCAGCTTGGATTCTCGCGGTGCGTGCGCTGCGCAAAGCTGGTGAGCACCCGAGCCCGTAGCTGCGCGGAAGGTTCAGCTTCCGCTGCGGACAACCTCAACATCGCCTGTTGATCCAGAGCTTTGGCCGCGGCGTCGGCCACACCAGGTTGGTCATGAGTTCCGGCTCGCCTGTTCCAAGAGGTCATGGCGTCGCCACCTCCGTCATCTGTGGCCTTGCTTTGTCCTCGCGGCAAAATCGCTGCTTCAGTTTCTCCGCAAGCAATGCATGCGCGCGGTGCAATCGCGAGCGCACCGTTCCCACGGAACAGCCGATCTGCGCGGCTGCGGCTTCATAGCTCATCTCGCACAACTCGCACAGGGTTATCACTTCGCGATACTTCGTCGGCAGACTCGCCACGCCTTTCCGCACTGCCGCCACCTGCTCCGCAAGCTCCAGCTTCTCCTGTGCACTCGCTTCTCCGTCACGGCTGAAGCGTTCCAGGTCCTCCGGCTGGGAGGTGAACCATCGCAACTTCCAGCGCAGATGACGCAGCACCAGCTTCCGCGTAATTCCCAGAGCGAAGTTCAAGAGGCTTCCACGCGCCTCATCAAAATCTTTCGCTGCATTCAGCAGTGTGAGGAAAGCTTCGTGCACTGTGTCCTCAGCCTGGGCCCGCTCGCCCAGCATGTGAAACGCAAAACAATAGAGCGGCCCAGCGAGTGCGTCATAAAGCTGCGCAAAAGCCTCTTTATCGCCGCGAACAGCCCGACGCAAGAGCGGGTTTTGAATTTCAGTCGTGTCCACGGCGCTGGCGCCGCTCCGGATCAGAGCGGGCGTTTTGTTCATCCCGTATTCGCTTCTGACGAAACGAAGGTTCCAAAAGTTAGACGAGGATGTTGTCCAGTTGTTTTGGAAGGAGCTATAGCGACGCCGGGCCCTGGGCGAGGTCTTGCTTTCTCAGTGACTCCGTGTCTCCATGGTTTTCGGAGGGCTGGGCGTAGGCGCCGACTCCGGTTGCGGGGTTCTATATAAAGGCCATGCCAAGCAACTCCTCTCCGATCTGTTCGGGAGATCTGTTTGCTCTTGACATCGCCTTATATAGAATCCGGCTCAACTAAAGATCATTTGGTTAAGTATTGCCGAGCGGTGATGACACGAATGCCCCGATATTCGCCGACTTCCAGAACGTCCTTGTCGCCGGAGACGATGATTTCCGCTTTTGCACGCACGGCGCACTCAAAAAGCATGTCGTCTTTCGGATCGCGGCACACGCCGGTGAGATCGCCTTTCATTGTGACGTGCTTTGCTCCAGCCAAATAGCTCCGCAAGGCCGAATGAACATGTCTTTCTGTCCAGCCAAATTTAGACACCATGATCGTGGATACCTCTGTAATGATTTCTTCACAAATCGCGATATGGTCGTAGATAAAGGCTTGATCTAACGCCGCGAGCGGTATTCCCCCGAAATGAAATCCTGAAATCCAGATGCCTGAATCCAGAACAACGATCACTTTCTCTTCTTGCGGGTCCGCGTTGAGCGAACCTCGTCTACGAGACTCTCAACGTTTAGTTGCTCATAGTCCGGCTGAGGTCTTCGACGCCGTGCGGCAGCTCGGGAGCGCTCTAGTTGACGATGGACGCTTTCCAGCCGATAGATGCGAAAGGCTTCACGAAAAAGTTCGCTGATGTTGCGGCTTTCCCGGCGAGCTACCAGATCGACTTGAAGTGCCAAGTCTTCAGGGAAGCTAATGGTAAAGACTCGGGAGCGGCGAGAGCGGGAAATACCCATCTTGGTATTATCACACAAAGTATGAATTTGTCGTACAGGTGAATCTGACCTGGTGGCCCCTCCCTACTGCGGTTTCATGCGCTTCTGAAATATTTCCTGGAAATCGGGATCTGACCGTACGAAGTCCCAGGTAGGCAGGCGAAGAAATGCGGCCGCCAGTTCCTGGCGATCGAGACTCGTTCGCAGCCATGCCAGGGCGTCACTCCTGTCTCCGGCAAAGGCATAGAGCTCCGCGATGTACGAGGACGGCACAAACTTCTGCTTTGAGCGCTCGGCCAAAACCTCCGCCGCTTGCCGCATCGCTGCCTGAAATCCACCGTGTGCATAACCCTTGTCCAGCGCAGCAACAACATCCGCATCGTGGCGAATTTCGCCAAAGTCTGCCTTCGCCTCGGCGAACGCCTGCTGGTCCATTCCTTTCATGTGGTATGCGACGGCCAGATGATGATGGGGGGCCGGTGCTGATGGGTTCAATTCGAGACTTTTCCTGCATTCGGCAATCGCTTCGTCGTAGCGGTGAGTCACCAGAAGGCGCTGCGAATATGCCCCGTGCGTCATCGGAGAGAGAGGATCAAGTTCTACTGCCTTTTGCGCCTCTGCTATTGCTGCTGAGAGTTGGCCCTGCGCCTCGAGAAATCCGCTGTAGTACTGGTGAGCATCCGGATCGTTCGGACTAAGCTCAATGGCGCGGCGAAACTCTTTGTCGGCAGTTTCCCAATTCGCTACATGGACGGACGAAACAAGTCCCCAGACCTGGTGTGCCTCGGAAGAGTTGGGATCGAGTTCGAGCGCCTTGCGCGCCCAGATTATGTCTTGATCCATCACATCGCTCCGCTTCACCAATCCCAGCACGACGCGGTGACCCCAGACCTGCGCAATGCCGGCATAGGGTGCAGCAAAATTCGGGTCCTTCTCTATTGCGCTCTGAAAGTACTGCAGCGCAATTTCCAAATCTTTTGGGCTACGGCGATGCAATGCGGAAAGCCCCTTGAGATATGCCTCGTATGCTTCGGGTTCGATATGGCGCACTGCTGTCAGCCGCGTCTTCTCTTCCGGTGTGACTTGAAGCTTGATTTGCCGCGTGATCTCGCCGACGATTTCATCTTCCAGTGAAAGCACATCGCGGATCGGGCGATCGTATTGCTCGCGCCAGAGCTGCTGTTCATTGGAAGCGTTGATCAAGCGCGCCGTCACACGTACGCGATCTCCCGCCCGCTGCACCGATCCGGTGATTACCGCGTCCACGCCCAACTCGCGCGCGATCTGTCGCACAGGCTGTTCCGGTTTGCGGTAGCGCATCACCGAAAATCGCGCTGTTACTCGGTTCAGGGCGCTTAGCTTCGAGAGATTGTCGATCAGCGCTTCATGCACACCGTCGGCAAAGTACTCCTGCTGAGGATCGCCGGACAGGTTCTCCAGCGGCAGAACGGCAAGAGAATGGATTTGCCGTCCTCTAGCAAGGCGCGTGCGGATCGAGGGACTGAGCAAGCCTCCGAGCAGTGACACCAGGAACACAAGTCCAACAGCAGCCTGCCAGCGGAGATGCGAGAGGCGATAACGCACCAGGCCGAATGCCGACACGCTGGCTGTGCGGATCGCTTGCAGCGCATCTCGCAACTCATCAGCTTCCTGATAGCGGCGTGCAGGGTCCTTTTCCAGGCAGCGTTCAATCACCGCGCGAAGTGCGACAGGCACGGCAACCGGCAGGGGCACCGGCGCTTGGTGCAGGACTGCGGAGCTAATTTCGAAAGCCGTTGCCCCTCGGAATGGTAAAGCGGCGGTACCCATTTCATACAGCACTACTCCCGTCGCCCAGATGTCACTACGCTCATCGGCTGGCTGCCCGCACAACTGTTCAGGCGCCATATAGCTGAGTGTTCCGAAGATCGCTCCTGGTGCCGTCAGCGACGACTTCGAGACAGTTACCGCTTCCAAATCTGCTTTCGTCACTCGCTTTGCCAGCCCGAAATCCAGCACTTTGATCCGGTCTTCCGGAGTGAGCATGACATTCGAACTCTTCAGGTCGCGATGGATAACGTTGTTCTTATGCGCATGTGCCACTGCGTCTGCCAATTGCAGTCCGCAACTGACAATGAGTTGTTCTGAGGGCAGCGGCCCGCGCCGAAGTCTGCTGCTCAGGGACTCTCCCGCAACCAGTTCCATGGCGATGAATGTCTGGCCGTCAAGCTCTCCTACTTCATGGATCGTGCAGATGTTCGGATGGTTCAGTTGCGACGCGGTGCGGGCCTCACGCAGCAGGCGTGCCTTGGCACTGGGATCAGAAACGTTCTGAGCCGGCAAAATCTTGATGGCTACATCTCGCTCCAGTTGCACGTCGCGTGCTCGATACACCTCTCCCATCCCGCCTGCGCCGAGCGGCTCGATAATGCGATAGTGTCCGAGGACTTGCCTCTCAAGGCCAGGCGACGACATGCGAGCGCATCTTAGGCCGGCAGATTGGCGGGGTCAAATAATAAAGTTGTATGACCTGGGCTGCCGCATGGCCCAGCCTTTGTTTTCCTCTTCCATCGGACTGCTAAGACTGCCACTCTCGCGCGGTGTTCGCGAGGCGGTTAAGAGGAATCAATAACTCCCGCAGTTGACTCTCGCCGTTATTGGAGAGGGTCCGATGAAAGGCTACTATCGTTAGGATCGAGGGGGTGGATTGTCAAGCGAAACAAGAAGCAACTACCGACGCATGACACATCTATGTAATCCCACCCTCGCGAAAATCGTGCGAGAGTGGGGCACCCTTTGTCTGGAAGTCCGACGGAAAAACCGAAACGGGAAAAGGCTGGGCCACCCGCCCGCACTACAGGCGAGGGTGATCCGATATCAATGGCGCAATCTGTTTGCGAAGTTGCAAGAAATCGCGGTGGCTCAGTGATCGATTAGAAGATCTAAAAAAAGTCCTTCATATCGGCAACGCTGCTCGAGGCGCCGGGGTCAACCGTGACTCCTAAGGCATCGAGGATCGTGCGCAACGTATTCTCGTGCTTGTACGGCGTGGAGGAAACTGTGCCCGGTTTCACTTTGGGACCGATCACCGCTGTGTAGACCTGCTCGTTGCCTGGACACGTGCCGACAGCCTCATCGCATTCATCGAAGGTGATGAACATAAGCGCATCGCCGCCAGCCTGGAAGTGTGGCGCGCTTAGCAGAGGAGCAATGTTCGCCGCCAGAAAGTTATCGGCGCTCGCCATCGAGCCGTCCCACCCATCGTTGTCACCGTCTGGAATGATGATCGAGTAGTTAGGCAACTGGTTCGCAGCCAAATCCAAAGCTAGCTGCGTCAGGGGCACGATGTTCTGCTGGAGCGACGGATTATCGATTACGTCGGAATACCACTTCGCGGGATTGTGGTGAGCGGCATAAGCTCCCGTCGATGGCCCCATATAACCCGCGCTCGGCAACGATTGCGCATAGACCTTCCATGTTAGGCCGGCTCTTCCAAGCTCACGGAAGATGTTGTCTGACGTAATCGGTTGCCTGCAGCCATCGCCCACGCATCCGAACGGTTCTTCGCCACTGCCGGAGGACAGCCACAGGTAGTCCATCATGGAGCCGGGTACGTCAGCATGATAGTTGCTGGCGTAGCCATATTTGTTCCCTTGCGCGACCAGCCACGGCATCCCGTTGGGATACACCTCGGTAAACATTTTGTTCTCTTCAATGACGAGCACAACATGAGAAGAATGCGGTATCCCGGAAGCCGTGGGAGTGGGCGCAGCTGGAGTAGGCGCCGGCGGAGCAGGGGATGGAGAGGGCGCAGCCGGTGCAGCCGGTGGAGCCGGTGCAGTTGCGCTGGTACACGGCGCTGAGGTTGGCGTACTCGTGGCGCCGGGCGCCGTAGAGGAGATAACGTTGGTAGTGGCCACCTGCTGTCCCGCTGCACCACACCCGGAAATCAATGACGATAGTGCACAAAGCGTCCCGATCAGAATCGCTTTCGGAACAAAAGAGTTTTGAATCAACTGCATGCCGGCCTCGGAGAAGAACTCCATAGAGGCTAAGCAACCTTCTACTCTGGTTATATCGGGAGAGCGGCTTAAGACTTTGCGAAAGAAGCCGTAATCGGGGGCCTTAGTCCTACAGGGCGGTGGATGTTATAGAGGGCAATGTCGAGAGTAAGCACTTCTCCCGACCAGATGTGAACACAGTGTTCGGCACCGCCTTTTATAGAGCGCACATTGAGGCATTACATTGAAAGAAAATGGAAAGAAAATGGGGACAGCCTGAGAGCCTGTCGGAGATAGATTTTCTGGAATGAAGAATCAACAACTTGCGAGGAGTGCTCTGTCTGTAAGTTGTTGATTCCTGGTTCGGGAATCGTTTACTCCGACAGGCTCTCAGGCTGTCCCCAATTCCTCCGGAGTTCCTTAAAAACAAATTGACCTGCGCACCCTTGAAAACCGCAAAGGGTGCGCCACCCGCCGATTGTTTTACCCGAGACCAGTAGCTGTTTTGATGCTTAGCCGCTTAGGAGCCTCTTTGTGGCTCAAGGCCAGCGCTGAGATCATCCGGAGCGACTGCCCCCAACGATACCGGAATGGGAATGTTCGGTCTGGATTGATTTTCTCGTAGAATCTTTGTGAGTTGTATATCACGCCCGAAATCTCGTCCCGCTCTAACATTTGCGCGCCGGACATCGTCCCGCTCAGATTCGGCGCAACCCTCGACGAGCTCGAATTCCGGCGAATCCAGAGCCGGCTTGCTCTCGAGTTCTTCAAATGGGACTGCCAGGTCGGTGATGTGTCTACTCTCTTTCGTCAGCCTCTGTTGCTCCGTCCTGAGACTTGGGAAGAATTGAAGACTCTGGCCGAAGCTCTTGCTGCCGAGCTAATGCTCGCGGAAGAGGAACTGCTTCGTCGAAGCGGGCCTCGTGCGCCGCTGGGCATGCCCGCGCAACTCCGATCAGTATTAAAGGAAGCCGCGGTCCACGGGATGACGCCCGCAGCAGTGCGAACCCTGCGCTTTGATTTTCACTACTCCACCGAAGGCTGGCGGATTTCGGAAGTGAACAGCGATGTTCCCGGGGGATACACCGAAGCTTCTGCGTTTACGGAGCTTGTAGCCGACTGTGTTCCCGGTTCACAGACTGGTGGTAATCCTGCGAGCCGCTGGGCAGACGGGATGATGGCATTCGTCAAACAGAGTGGCCATG